>JBCBOW010000303.1:0-3359 GCA_039821045.1 Pseudomonadota bacterium | reverse complement strand
CACAGGTGCAGGGGCGGGAGCCGGACCGGTGGCAGAGCCAAGATCGGCCGCCGCAAGCTCAGCCGCGCGGCGCTTACCCGCTTCCACTTCAAGGTCGCGCGCAACCAGCTGCGCTTTTTGGCGCTGATCCATGGGGATGTATTGATCCATTTGGGCAAGAGCGCCCTTCGCTTGAGGCAAGCCCGAAGCCTGCGCGAGCGTGAGCAGCGCGTAGGCACGCACCCAATCCTTTTTAGCGTAATCCGCATTGAAGTGCGCGAGGCCGAGGACATATTGCGCGCGAGGATCGCCGCGTTCCGCTGCTGCGTTGATCAGCGGCATGGCCACCTGCTGTTCGCCCTGTTGGAAGAGAAGCAGACCATAATTGTCCGCGGCTTTTACGTGACCCTTCTGTGCGGCCTCAGCATAAAGCTCGCGAGCGCGAGTTATGTCCGCATCTACACCTCGACCCAGCCGATAGGCTTGAGCCAGATTGAACAGCGCATCCGCGTCTCCATTTTGCGCAGGAAGCCTCCACTCATTGACGGCCCGATCAAAATCGCCGCTGCTCCATGCATCAACGCCCGCCTTAACATCAGCGAGTGCAGGTCCGCTCAGCGCCAAAAAAGCAAGAACGCCACTGCCGATCGTAGCAAGCCCGATTGAATTGCGAATAGCCATTGTCTTGCGCTCCTATCTTCTTGCAGGTGCCGATTTGGGTGTGGCACACAATAAGCGCGCCCTGTTGGTCGTCGACCGCTTCAGTCCGCGTTGCAAACCAATCATAGTGAACAAACCGTTAGCAAATCGTTGCAAGCAGAGCAGCAAGCTACACGGTGCATCAAAGATTACTCGACAAGGCATAACAGGCTTGTGCCGATTGCAAGCGGCGCTGCGAGCGTTTGCGACCGGATCCACTGATGCGTATTGATAATGCAGATTGCGCGGAGGTCGCTCGCAAAGCTGCGTTAACTCTAAATTAGGGGTAGTCTGCGATCCCGTCCCTCATCCAGTCGCAATTACGCGGCCAATTGGGCAGACCCAGGGGGATTGAAGCGTTGCGTGTACTCGCTTTGGCATCGCAGAAAGGCGGATCAGGGAAAACGACCCTGTCCGGACATCTCGCCGTCCAGGCTCAGCGCGCTGGCGCTGGCCCGGTGGTCCTGATCGACATTGATCCGCAGGGCTCACTAGCCGACTGGTGGAACGAGCGTGAGGCAGAATATCCCGCCTTTGCGCAGACCACTGTGTCGCGCCTTGCCAACGATCTGCAAGTGTTGCGCCAGCAGGGCTTCAAGCTTGCCGTCATCGACACGCCGCCGGCGATCACAATGGCCATTCAATCGGTGATCTCCGTGGCTGAACTCATCGTTGTTCCCACGCGCCCGAGCCCACATGATCTTCGCGCCGTTGGCGCCACTGTCGATCTGTGTGAACGCGCAGGCAAGCCGCTTGTATTTGTGGTCAATGCGGCGACGCCCAAGGCCAAGATTACATCGGAAGCTGCCGTCGCGCTTTCCCAGCACGGCACAGTCGCTCCGATCACTCTTCACCATCGCACTGACTTTGCAGCCTCGATGATCGATGGTCGCACGGTGATGGAAGTCGATCCTGAAAGCCGTTCAGCAGCGGAGATCACTGCGCTGTGGAAGTACATTTCCGATCGGCTTGAGAAAAATTTCCGTCGCACCGTCTTTGCCGCTGCTCCTGGCGGTCAAGCGGCAAATGGCGCTGGCGGCGTGCATCGTCCCGCAGGTGGCTTTGGCCGCCGGGTCGCGCAGTAACGGCGGGCCTGGAAGATGTCGGAAGCCAGTTTTGCCTCGCTAGGCCCTACATTGCTCGCTCGCAAGGGCGGAGCAAAGCCTGCCATGCGTCCGCAACTGGCCCCTCTGCCGGCCAACTTTGGCGAAGAGGGCATCGAAGCGGAGCTCGAAGATTTGGGCTGGAACGACATGGGTACCGACAGCCCGGAACCGGCCGTTGAAACTAGCGACGAAGACGAAAGCGAAGCCGAAGACCTCATTGTTGATCCGCTTGCTGGCGCTGACATCGTCTCGATCACAAGCCGCAAACCGAAGATGCGAGCGAGCGCGCTTGCACCAGCCAACGAAGATCCCGTTCAATTGGAAAGTCCGATCGTGCGACGCCAGCAAAGGCGCCTCGCCGAGCGAATTCTCTCGGATGCAGTTGTCGGCACACAAAGTGGAGACAGCAACACGCAAGTCGGCGCGCCAGCGGCTGAAAACCAAAACACCACAAAATCGCGCAAGGTCGCCAAACCGTCGAGCAAGCAAGGGCGCCGTGCCGCTTTCACGCTCCGGCTTGATACTGAGCGTCACCTTAAGCTGCGCCTTGCCGCAACCATGCAAGGCGTAAGCGCGCAGGCTCTCGTAACTGAAGCGCTGGATGCAATGCTTGGAGAAATCGATGATCTCGATGCACTCGCCGCACGCATGAAGCGCCACTGACCCAATCAATCTGACCACCATAGCCCACAACAAAGACCGACGGATCATCACAGGGACACGACACCATGGATCGCAAATCAAATAAAACCGCGAGCACCCATGCCTTTGGACCCAAGCTGGTCCTGCTTGCAAGTGCGGCGATCTTCACCACGGCGTTAACCGGATGCCAAACGGCTAGCGCGCCGCAGGCTGATGTCTCGGTCAGCAAGGCTGAAAATGCGCTGGCTAAAGGCAAGATCGGCAAAGCGATCACTTTTGCTGAAGCTGCGGTGCTCGCCGCGCCGCGCGATCCCGCCAATCGTGCGCTGTTGGGTGCAGCCTACCTTGAAGCAGGTCGCTACGCATCAGCAGCGACCGCACTTGGTGATGCGATCAAGCTGGGCAGCTCTGATCAACGCACCATCTTGAGCTTCGCGTTGGCTGCAACGGCCACAGGCGACAAGGAAGCGGCCCTCGCCACTCTCACAGAATGGGAAGGTTCACTTGATCCGGCAGATGCGGGCCTTGCAGTTGCGCTCGCTGGCAATCCGGAGAGAGGCGTGTTTTTGCTGGCCAACGCGCTGCGCGGCGGCGCTAACTCGGCCAAAGTGCGTCAAAACCTCGCTTACACCTATGCGCTCGCTGGCAATTGGCGTGCCGCACGTGTGATGGCTGCGGAAGATGTGCCTGCCGACAAGCTCGATATGCGTCTTTCAGAGTGGGCCGCGGTTGCACGCCCCGATGATCACATGCGCCGCGTTGCAGGCTTGCTTCAAATAGCGCCCACCCAGGATGCAGGTCAGCCTCAGCGTCTCGCTCTCGTGAACTTCCCGACCCAAGAGCAGATGGTGGCAGAGGCCGAAGCACAAAAGCCGATCGCGGCCGCATCGCCCGCGCCTGTCACGCCGACTGAGAGCGAAACGATGGCGTTTT
>JBCBOW010000302.1:0-3365 GCA_039821045.1 Pseudomonadota bacterium | reverse complement strand
CGCGAGAGTGAGCGTGGTGCCCGCTCAGCCGTCGTTCGCTGACATCATGGCGCTCGCGCCCGATGGCGTGTTCCTCTCCAACGGCCCCGGCGATCCGGCAGCGACAGGGGAGTATGCGGTGCCTGTGATCCAAAAGCTGCTCGAAGCCGACGTGCCGCTGTTTGGCATTTGCCTTGGCCATCAGCTCCTGGCGCTGGCGGCAGGCGCGCGCACGGTGAAGATGCATCAGGGCCACCGCGGCGCGAACCACCCTGTGCAGCGGGTCGGCGAGGATTGGGGCGAGAGCAGCGGCCGTGTTGAGATCACAAGTATGAACCACGGCTTTGCTGTCGATGCGGAGACTTTGCCGACAAGCGTTGAGCAGACCCATGTGAGCCTGTTCGACGGCTCGAATTGCGGCATCGCGGTGAAGGGGAAGAAGGCATTCGGCGTGCAATACCACCCCGAGGCAAGCCCGGGGCCGCAGGATAGCTTTTATCTGTTCGAGAAATTCGTCGGGGGGCTGGGGTGATCGATCTACTCCAACTCCCCTCCCCTCGGGGAGGGGCCGGGGGTGGGGCCTCCCGAACGTGCTATCGCGATTTCACGCTCGATCGCTTCGAGAACTCCGAATGTGTTCGCGAGGACGTCGTTGTCTCAGAATCGAATGACGCGATAGCCGTGCGCTTCGATCATGCGGGTGCGACGCACATCCGCGAGGCCTCCGGAGTGCTGACCACCATCGCACTCAATTGCAATCCGCAAACTACGGCAGGCGAAATCGACAACGAAGCTTCCTATCGGAAACTGACGAGTGAATTTCACTCCCATCTGACGCCCACGCAGGTGAGACCAAAGGCACTTTTCCGCTTCGGTGGGATTGTTGCGCAAGTTGCGCGCGATTGGGGTCAAAGACTTTTTGGCCATCGCTGTGCACCCATCCCCAACCCCTTCCCTCAAGGGAAGGGGCTTACTTTGGTTTTCGCTCTCACGACAAGCCCACTCGCCGCCCAAAATCCGGCGATGACGCCCGCGCCGCTTGCCCAGTGGCCGGGGGCTGAGATCGTTGATGGTGTGGCGTTTCAGGGCGATGGCTCGGTCAGCGTCACCGAAGGGGCAGGGGGCTTGCCGATCATCAGTTTTTGGCGCCCGATTCTCTTCAAGGAGGAAACGGAAAAGCCCGTCGCGGGCCGTATGGATTGCAAACTCGTCGCAACCGAAGAGCCGTTCAACGCGCGCGCCTTTGACCCCGATGCGCTTTACGCCGCCGTGAAAGAAACGCGCAAAGAACAGGGCTTCATCGATTTCGATCGGCTCCGCGATGTCGGCGAACACGTCAAACAGCTCGATGTGGTCAGCCGCCGCAAGGATCGCCGCGCGCAATTCGTCCTCAGCTACATTCTGGTGCGCGATGGCGAACGATTGATCAACATCCGGCGCAATTGCACCTTTGTCTATCGCACCGGGGTCTCGCGGCCAGACGTGATCCCCTATCTTTATCGCTATACTCGGGTGAGCTTTGCATTTGAGCCGGGCGATGGTTCGCAACCGGAAAGCGGAGAGGGCTGATGCGCAGGAGTGCTATGCGGCTTTGGGCACTTGCCCCCTTGAGCCTCGCTTTAGGCGGCTGTTCGCTGCTGTTTCCTGAGGACCCGCGCCTTGGCTATGAAGCCTATGACGATTGTCTGAGCCGGGTGAGCGGCGAACTCCTCGAATTTCGCAAGGCCGCCTCTGAGAGCGATGGCTTGCTGGTGCCGACATACACATACGATATCACCAAGGTCGGCTTTGAGGCAAAACGTGCACTGATCGTGGAAGGCAGCGATGAGACGCTGGGCGCGCGGCTGAAGCGTGAGACCAACCGCGTGCGCACCGCCTATCAGCGCTTCAATACTTCGCCCACCGACGAGACGGGCGTGTTCTTCCTCGGCAACGATCCCGCGCTCTATCGCGTGCGCGGCGGGGCTCAGTTTGCAGACACGATCCTGCCGACTGGGTGCGCGCGGCAAATGACCGATGCGCGGCTCGTAAGGGTCGATATCGAGCCATTTCAGCGCGCAACACGCGCGGCGCCCAGCACTGAAACGCCAGACGGCGAACCCTTAAACGAGACCACCAACTGATGCCCAAACGCAGTGATATCTCCTCCATCCTCGTGATTGGCGCGGGGCCGATCATCATCGGTCAGGCCTGTGAGTTCGATTATTCGGGCACGCAAGCGATCAAGGCGCTGAAGGAAGAGGGCTACCGGGTGATCCTGGTGAACTCGAACCCGGCGACGATCATGACTGATCCCGAGTTCGCCGATGCGACCTATATCGAGCCGATCACGCCGGAAATCGTCGCCAAGATCATCGCCAAGGAAAAGCCTGATGCGCTGCTGCCAACAATGGGCGGGCAGACGGCGCTCAACTGCGCGTTGGCGCTTGATGAGCAGGGCGTCTTGGCGGAACACGGCGTCGAAATGATCGGGGCCAAGGCGGATGCGATCGACAAAGCCGAGAACCGCCAGCGGTTTCGCGAGGCGATGGACAAGATCGGGCTCGAAAGCGCGCGCAGCGGGGTCGCCAACACGCTTGAAGAAGCGCAGGCTGTGCTTGAGCGGACCGGCCTGCCGGCGATCATCCGCCCGTCTTTCACGCTTGGCGGCACGGGCGGCGGCATTGCCTACAACACGCAGGAATTTGAGCGGATTGTGCGCGAGGGGCTCGCCGCTTCGCCGACCACCGAAGTGCTGATCGAGGAATCGCTGCTCGGGTGGAAAGAATTCGAGATGGAGGTGGTTCGCGACCGGGCGGACAATGCGATCATCATTTGCTCGATCGAGAATGTCGATCCGATGGGTGTGCACACAGGCGATTCGATCACGGTGGCGCCTGCGCTGACCCTCACGGACAAGGAATATCAGATCATGCGCTCAGCCAGCATCGCGGTCCTGCGCGAGATCGGCGTTGAGACGGGCGGATCGAATGTCCAGTTTGCGGTGAACCCGCGCGATGGCCGCCTGATCGTCATCGAGATGAACCCGCGGGTCTCGCGCTCCTCGGCATTGGCGTCCAAAGCAACCGGCTTCCCCATCGCCCGCGTCGCTGCCAAGCTGGCGGTAGGCTACACGCTCGATGAAATCACCAATGAGATCACCGGCGCAACGCCTGCGAGCTTTGAGCCGACGATTGACTATGTCGTCACCAAGATCCCGCGCTTTGCCTTTGAGAAGTTCAAGGGCACCGAGCCGCTGCTCTCTACCGCCATGAAGTCCGTCGGTGAAGTGATGGCAATTGGCCGCAACTTTGCTGAATCCATGCAAAAAGCGCTGCGCGGTCTTGAGACCGGGCTCGATGGGTTCAACCGGGTGCCCGAGCTTGAAGGTGTTGCTCGCGATGTGA
>JBCBOW010000301.1:0-3382 GCA_039821045.1 Pseudomonadota bacterium | reverse complement strand
ATATGCGTTCTGAGCGCACATTGTATGATGAGCTTTTGGCCGCGCGTCCGGGCTGGGGCTTTGTCCTTGAAGAGGCAGGCGTGATCGAAGGCGACGAGGGCAAACCGCGCTGGATTATCGACCCGCTCGATGGGACGAGCAATTTCCTTCATGGCATCCCGCATTTCGCGATCAGCATCGCAGTGCAAGAGCCGCGGCTCGACGGGAAGGGCTGGGGCGAGGTGACCGCGGGGGTTGTCTATGATGTCATTCAGGATGCGACCTATTGGGCTGAAAAAACGCGCGGCGCCTGGTTGCAGGATGCGCGGCTTCGCGTCTCGGCGCGGCGCAATCTTTCCGATGCCCTGATCGCGACTGGCATTCCTTTTTCGGGCCACGGTGACTTTGCCGAGTGGGGCCGCATTTTCGGCGCGATTGGCCCTGAGGTGGCGGGCATCAGACGGTTTGGCGCGGCCTCGCTCGATTTGGCTTATGTGGCACAAGGGCGCTTCGATGGCTTCTGGGAAAGCGATCTTGCCGATTGGGACACAGCGGCCGGATGCCTGTTGGTGCGCGAAGCTGGCGGATTTGTGAGCGATTATCGCGGTCGGTCAAACCCGATCCATTCCGCGCAGATCCTCGCTGCGAACGACAGCTTGCATTCCAAGCTGCACAAGATTTTGGCGGGATCGCTGCGCTAGTAAGTCAGTCGACCGGTTTGCCGGCCGCAAGGGCGACTGCCCGCCCGCAGGTGCTCCGCAGCGAAGCGAAGGGAAAAGTACCGAGGATGCTCGCCCGGATGGGCGAGCACACACTATTCCGTGCGCAGCGCTTCGATCGGCGAAAGCCGCGAGGCGCGCACCGCGGGATATCCGCCAAACAAAAGCCCGATCAGCGCAGAGAAGATCACTGCGCCAATCGCTGTGCCAAGCCCGACAGGCACGGGAAAATCCGCATAAGTCTCCAGCGCCCATCCGCTCGCCCAGGCCAGCACAATGCCGACCGCGCCGCCCAGCACGCACAGCACGGCCGCCTCGACCAGAAACTGATTGCGGATATCGCTGCGCCGCGCACCCAGCGCCATGCGAAGGCCAATCTCGCGCGTGCGTTCGGTAACGCTAACGAGCATGATGTTCATAATCCCGATCCCGCCCACCAGCAGCGAAATAGAGGCGATCGAGACAAGCAACGCTTGCAGGATCCCGGTTATGAAATTGCTCTGCTCGACGAATTCCTCAGTCGTGCGCACGGTGAACGGCGTGACGTCGCCATCCTTCACGCGGTATCGGTCTTTCAGCAAGGCAACGATATCGTCCTTGCCTTTGGAGAGCGATGCGCCTTCCTCAAAGGCGACGAACGCAAGCGCTAGATCATAAGGCCCAGGCAGGCTGTCTCCGACGAAGCGCTGGCGCATCGTCGTGATCGGAATGATCAGCGTGTCATCGCTGTCATCGCCCAATGTTGAGCCTTTTTCTTCGAGCAGGCCGATCACCGTGAAAGGCACGTTGTTCAAGCGCACCGTCTCGCCCACGGGATCAAAATCGCCGAACAGATCGTCTGATACAGTCCGCCCCAGCACAACCACGCGCGCAGCCGAGCGAACGTCTGATTGCGTGATGTAGCGGCCAAGGTCCGCTCTTTGGTTGACGACATCGCCATAGCTGGGTGTTGTGCCAACGCCTTCGCTGGTGGTCGATGCGCCTGCAACCTCGACATCGAGCCCTTCGAGCAGTTGCGGGGCAGTGCCGCGCACACCGGGAACCTCGTTTTCGATCGCGCGGACATCGCGCTGTGTTAGCCGGCCGCGCTCTGGACGGCGGCGCGGCGGGCCTGCTTCGCCATCGTCGGGCCGGGGGATGAGGATCGCCATGTTGGAGCCAAAGCGATTGATCGTCTCGGTCACCGCTTCTGATGCGCCGTTGCCCACCGCCACGGCGAGCGTGACCGCAAACACTCCGATCATAACGCCCAGCATAGTGAGAATGGAGCGCATCAGATTGGTGCGCAGGGCTGTGATTGCGATGGCGATATTGACCGCCCAGCTGGAGAGGAAATTGCGCTTGGGGCCTGCCGGTGCTGGTGCGGGTGCGGGTGCGGGTGTTTGTGCGGATGGGGGCGGGGCAATGCTCACCATTATGCCGCCTCCGGATGCGCAGCCGCGATGGTGCGGCCAACGACGGCGCGGTCCTCGATCACTTTGCCATCGCGAAAGGTGATGCGGCGTTTGGCATGATCGGCAATGTCGCTTTCGTGCGTAACGACGATCACTGTGATGCCGCCCGCGTTGAGCTCTTCGAAGATCGCCATAATGTCTTCGCTGGTGCGGGTATCGAGCGCGCCCGTGGGCTCGTCGGCCAGCAGGATCAGCGGCTCTGTCACGAGCGCGCGCGCGATCGCAACGCGCTGTTGCTGACCGCCGGAAAGCTTGGCGGGCGTGTTAAGCAAGCGCTCACCCAGGCCCATCGCGATCAGCTTTTGCGTTGCCCGTTCGCGGCGGGTCGCGGCATCAAGCCCGGCGTAAATGAGCGGCACCGCGACATTGTCTATCGATGACGTACGCGCGAGCAGATTGAACTGCTGAAACACAAAACCGATCTTCTGATTGCGAAGCCCGGCCAATTCGTCGCTCGACATGTGCTCGGTGGCGATCCCGTCGATCAGCACTTCGCCCGAGGTTGGCACATCGAGGCAGCCGATCATATTCATGAAGGTCGATTTGCCTGAGCCGCTTGTGCCCATGATCGCGACATATTCCCCATGGCCGATCGAGAGCGAGACACCGTTGACCGCGTGGATCACCTCGCCGCCCAGATGATAGGTCTTGATAAGCTCGCGCGTCTCCACCAGCGGGCGAGGCCTATTGGAAAGAGCGGCGCTGTCCTCAGCCATCAGCTCTCATCCTCCTCGCGCTTCTCGCGAGAGCGGACCAGAACGCTGTCGCTTTCTCCAAGCCCTTCGCTCACTTCCGCAAAGTCTTCGCCCTGCAGTCCGGTTTTGATCACGCGGCGCGTCGGCGCATAGGGCGCCTCGCCTGGTGACCAGACAGTGGTCTCTTTGGCTAGCCCCTCCTCGTCGGTTTCATCCTGACCGCCTCGGTCGCCTTCGCGCGGCAAAAACCGCGTCGCAGCGATCGGCACACGCAACACATCTGCGCGCCTGCCGGTGATGATATCGACATTAGCGGTCATCCCGGTGAGCAACTTGCCTTCCTTGTTGTCAACATCAAGGATCACAAGGTAGCTCACCGCATTGGATGCTTGTGTCGCGGATTGTCGTATTTGGCCCACAGTGGCCTCGAATGTGTCCTCGGGATAGCTGTCGACGGTGAAGCGCACGTCCTGTCCCACCTCGACCTGGCCGATGTCCGCTTCATCAACGGCCGCTTCCACTTGCATGCGACTGG
>JBCBOW010000300.1:0-3396 GCA_039821045.1 Pseudomonadota bacterium | reverse complement strand
AGCAGGAGGGATTCGAACCCTCGATACGGGGTTGCCGTATACACACTTTCCAGGCGTGCGCCTTCGACCACTCGGCCACTGCTCCGCGCGCCGTTTCGGGCAAGTCGGGCGCTCTAGCGCCCTGACCATTGCCGCGCAAGACAGTTGGTGTCACCTAGGCGGTATGAAAATCACATCCGCGCTGCCCATCGCCCTCGCCTTTGCTCTGACATGGCCCTTCGTGCAGCCGCTCGCCGCACAGGAGGCAAAGCGCGCCAGCCCTGGCCCGGCAGACATCGTCAATGCCGCGCCGCAGGAAGACTGGGTAGTGATCAATCCCGAAGAGATGCTGGTGATGACGCTTGCGCCTGATGCTCGGGGGAACGCGCGCCGGGTTGTCATACAGCTGATGCCGCCGCCCTTCAGCCAGGGCTGGGTCGAGAATATCAAGACGCTCGCCGCCGCGCGCTGGTATGACGGGACCAGCATCAACCGCGTGCAAGACAATTACGTCGTCCAATGGGGCGATCCGGGGCATGACAATCCCGAAGGCGAAGGGATCGCGAAAAAGCCGCTGCCCGTGGGTCTGCGGGTGATGGGTGAGGATGGGTATACGGTCTCTGAATTGAAGCCAGCGGACTCAATTGCTGACGTTCTGTTGTATCAGATTGCTTCGCTAAATGGTCTCACAGCGGCGGGATTGGATTTTGCATCGGCTCGCGAGGTGATCGACGAGAGGCAATCCGAGCAGTATTCAGCTGCGATCCGAGACAGATATGCCGACTTTGCATCCTTCGCTCGCGGATGGCCAGTCGCGGGCAGTGATCCAGTCTCTGTCGAAGGGCAAAGATTCTGGCCCGTCCACTGCTACGGCATGGTTGGCGTTGGTCGCAATTATTCGCCCGACACCGGGACAGGCGCAGAGCTCTATACCGTCATCGGCCATGCGCCGCGCCATCTTGATCGCAACATCGCGCTCGTGGGCCGGATTATCGGCGGAATGGAGCATCTTTCTTCGCTCCCCCGCGGATCGGGCGCGTTGGGCTTTTATACCAATGAAGAGGCGGACAAGCGCACACCAATCCTCTCGATCCGTCTCGCCAGTGAACTGCCCGAAGCCGAACAGCCGCTGTTCGAATATCTGAGCACCGAAACGCAGACCTTCGCCCGCTACGCGCAAGCGCGCGCCAATCGCCGCGATCCGTTCTTCATCGTGCCAGCGGGCGGAGCGGACATCTGCAACATCCCGGTGCCCGTCCGCGCGTTCGAATATGCGGACTGAAAGCCGGTGAGCGAGGCCCACATGGCCACTTTGACCTTACAGCGCTGGCAAGGCGATCGCGGGACATATCATCTTGTGACCTTCAGCGGCGCCATTGCCCGTGCGCTTGATGAAGCAGCGCTGCTGCATCGGCTCGAATTTGGCCGCAGCCGCGGCTTTGGCTCGATCAAATTGACAGCGCAGATCGGCGAGACGCAGTGGCGCACCTCCGTCTTCCCGCAAAGGCCGAACACGCCCAAAGGCTCTGAAAGTGGTTCAGATGGCGAGGATCACAAAGACTATGTCTTGCTGATCAGCAAGAAGGTCATGCGCGCAGAAGAACTTGCCCCCGGCGATGCGGTCACGATCACGCTTACCGTGTGAGGAACCCATTCGCCTCAATCCACGTTGACGTTACGTAAAGGCAACGGGAGTGGACAGCTATGAGGATTTCTGAACGCGTCGAACTGGCGAGCAAAGCCCCGCCGCTGACATGCCCTCCAGAAACCATGGTCCAAGATGCGGTGGTGCAAATGGCCGAAAAGAACTTCGGCTCCATCTTCATCACCGATGCCGATCGCCATGTTCTTGGCGTGATGACGGAGCGCGATATTTTCCGCCGCGTGATCGGAGAAAGCCGTGACCCCAAGACGACACCGGTCAGCGATGTGATGACAACCGAAGTGCGCATGGCAGGCGAGGACGACAATATCCTCGATTGGATGCAGGTCATGTCAAATGAGCGCTTCCGCCGCTTGCCGATTGTCGATGAGGACAAAAAGCTCAAAGCGGTCATGAGCCAAGGGGATTTCGTCGCATACACCTGGCCGCAAATGATCAGCCAATTGGGACAGATGGCGCAAGCAACCCTCGCGCCTGCGTTCAATCCCATCGCGATTGTCCTCGGCGCGCTGACCTATGGGGTCGTGATCCTCTTGATCGTGCTCTATTTCGCGCGCGGCTGAGCCAGACCGATTCCCGGGGCAGCGCTGCTCAGGCAGGCGTTACTCGTTGCTTGCCAATTGCCGCGAAGACCGGCGCACATCTGCAATGAAGCGGCTCGCCTTGTGGCGCAATTTGTCTGCATGCGCGCCCAGCTTTTGCGCGTTTTCCAGGACATCTCCGGCGGCAGCACCTGTCCCGCCGCTTGCCTCGCCAAGCGCGTCGAGCCGTTCGCCCACATGCTGCGCGCCGGCGGCAACCGTATCGATGTTGCGCGCCAGTTCTTCACCGGAAAGCGATTGCTGATCGACGGCCGAGGCGATTACGATTGATGCCTGCTCAAGCTTCTCAATCTGCTCGACGATGGCTGTAAGATCGCTGGCGCTTGCCTCGGTTGAGCTTTGCATGGCTGCGATCTTTTCTGCGACGCTGCTGGTGGCATGGCTGGTCTGTGTTGCGAGCTCTTTGACCTCGCTGGCGACCACGGCAAAACCGCGCCCCGCCTCGCCCCCGCGGGCCGCTTCGATCGAGGCGTTGAGCGCGAGAAGATTGGTGCGCTGAGCGATCGTTTGGATGAGGCCTGCGATCTCGCCGATCTCTTCAGCGGCGTTGCTCAGATCTGTCATCTTGATGTTGGCTGCGGTTACCAGGGAGGACGCGTCCCGCGCGAGCTGTGCGGAATCGCTTGCCTGATTGCTGATTTCGCTGATCGAAAGGGCAAACTCATCGGTCGCTGCCGCAGCGGCTGTCACATTGCGTGTCGCATCTTCCATCGCGCTGCTCGCCTCGCGCGCTTGCGTCACCGAACTCTCGGCGAGCGACACCATCGTGTTTGACGTTGTGTTGAGTTGCTCTGAGGCGTCGTGGACTGCGCTGATGACTTCGCCAACGCTGACTTCGAAGCCGTCTGCCAGGCCCTCGAGCAATTGGCTTTGCGCTGTGCGCATTTCGAGCGCCTGCGTGTTGAGTTCCTCTTGCTGAGCAAGCCGCGCCTCCGCTTCGCGAGCGCGCTCATCGGTGAGATCACGCAAGGCGAGCGAGGCACTGCGGAAAACTGTCAGAGCCCTTGCCATTTCGCCGATCTCATCCTGGCGATCGCGGCCCGGAATGGCGCTATCTGTATCCCCGCTCGCCAAGCGCTTCATTGCATCGGTGATCTGATGCATCATTGAGACGACATTGCCGATGATCACGCGTGCGCTGACGAAGGAGAA
>JBCBOW010000299.1:0-3441 GCA_039821045.1 Pseudomonadota bacterium | reverse complement strand
CCATCGCAAGACGAAGTGCCAGCTCTCCTCCTGCGACCTGTTCCATCCGGCCGGTAATCTGAGGAAGGTCAGCCCCGCCTGTGATGAAATTGCCCGTGAGCTCGCCTGTTGCCGCACCGCCAGCGGCGCGTTTCCACGACAGGCGCGATAGAGCGAGCACACGCTCGCCGCCGGCGGTTTGGACGAAAGCTCTTGGAGCCACGAGCGCAGTCTCGCCATCGCGGGTGCGATAGGTAAGGTCGGCATTGATCGCGCTCCCACGAGCGGCCCTTCCCAAAGCCCTTTGGAACTTGCCAATAAGGGGCGCGATGAGGGTTCCATCTGCCGCTTGCTTGATCGGAGCCAGAGCTTGTTCGAAGCCCTGGGCGGGCGCTCCGCCGCTCCCCTCCAAATCAGCGCTCCAGTCGCTGCGCTTAAAATCTGTGTCTGATCGTAGGCGACCGTTGGCTTGTAAGCGATCGAGACTTGCAAAGGGAGTGTCGACGCGTTCGCCGGTCAATTCATGCATTAGCGTCAACAGCTCATTGGCCCAAGTGAAGCGGACGTCCCCCATCACCTGTCCGACCGAGTTTTCCTGATAGCCCAATTGGAACGCCTCAACCTCCAAAAGACCGTCCAGACCACTGAAGGTCTCATCAACCGCCAAATCCGCCAGCATCGCGCCACGAGACATCGTGGCGCCTTCGCATTCGACTCCCTGGAGCCGCACTGGGCCCTGAAATCTTGGCGCCCCATTTGCGATTGTCAGATTGCCATATGCGGTAAGTTCAGCAGCGTTGCAGCTTTCGGTTCCAATGCCGGGCGCGGTGAGTGCGAGTGTCCCGTCAAATCCGTCATCCAGACGGCCCGCGCCTGTAAGCGATCCGCCCACCACACCGTAATCCGTCGCTAATCGGGCGCCACTCGCGACGAGCTTTAGATCAATCGCGGGCAGACCTGTGACGGTTTCAGAATCAGCAAAAAGGACGGGGTCCAATGCGCCAAAGCTCAAAGTTCCGCCTTTGAACGAACCGAAGAGACGCGCTTGCTCGATCTGGACTTTGCCAATCGCAGGAGCCCCCAGCGAATACTCTATATCAACGAGGATGCGCCTCGCTGTGAGGTCGGGGGCTGAGGGATCGCCGACCACAAGGTTCTCGATCACCTGGCGCTGCGCGCCGATCTCAGCGATCTCATAGCTTGCCTCAAGGCCACTTTGCGCCAACGCATCATCGATGACGTTCGCCGCGATCTCTTTGCGCGAAAACCATAGCACAGCGGCAAGGACGACGATCAGCAACACAATCGCGAACGCGGCGCGCCGCAACCATGCCCAAATGCCGCCCACACGGGTACGCCCGCTGCCGCTCGGGTCGAGGCTGTTTTCAGGCGACGCCATATCGCTCGCACACTTGCGCGAGGCGGGATGCAAAGGCAATGAAGCAAAAGGGCAAAAGCACACAGCGAAGCGGGGAACCGGTGCAAGGATCGGGCGAAACGGCGCGAGGGGAAAACGAGGCCCGCCTTGATCTTGGCGATGGCGGTAACGAACCTGCTCGCCCCTCGCCCAAGGAAAAGCCAGACGCGGGAAAGATTGCCGGCCAAGGACACAGGGCTCGTCTGCGCGAGCGACTTCTCACCGGCGGCGCGGAGGCTCTGGCGGATTACGAAGTGCTTGAATATCTTCTGTTTGCCGGGATGAGGCAGGGCGACACAAAGCCGATCGCAAAGGCTCTGATCGCACATTTTGGCTCGCTAGCGGCGGTGCTCAATGCTGATCCCAAAGCCTTGCAGCGCGTCAAAGGCGTCGGCGAAACCTCAGCTGCGGCGCTCAAGAGCGTGGCAATCGCGGCGCGTCGCATGGCGCGCAATGAGGTTACACAAAAGCCGGTCCTCTCCAGCTGGAGCGCGCTGATCGATTATCTCTCGATTGATATGGCGCATCTAACCGTTGAGCGGGTGCGGGTGCTTTATCTCGACGCCAAGAACCGGCTGATCGACGATCATCACCACGCCGAAGGTTCCATTGACGAAGCCGCGATCCACCCGCGCGAAGTGATCAGGCGGGCCATGGATGTCGGCGCATCAGCGCTGATTCTCGTTCACAATCATCCAAGCGGCAATCCTGAACCCAGCAGGGCCGACATTCAGATCACGAGCCGCATCGCCGAGGCTGGACAGCTGTTGGGCGTAACCCTGCACGATCACGTTATCATCGGGCGCGAGGGGCATGTCTCGCTAAGAGCGAAAGGCTTGATCTAGACCCTCTCGGTAATCAGCCGGACACCCGAATGGCGCGCAAAAAAGTTCCACGCCCAATTGACGATAACACTCACGCGGCCGCGCGTCCCGGTCAGGAAGCCGACATGGACAAGGCCCCAAAGCCACCAAGCGCTTGCCCCTGACAATTGGAGCGAGCCGAAATCTGCGATCGCTGATTTGCGCCCTATCGTCGCCAGGCTGCCTTGATGCTTGTAAACAAACGGGCCGGGACACCGTTTGCCCAGCAGTTCCGCTTCAACGATCCGGCTGACATAAGCGCCTGCCTGCTTTGCCGCTGGCGCCAAACCGGGCACCGGTTTACCGTCCCACGCGGTGCTGCCCGCCGTATCACCAATCGCAAAGACGTCTTGGAGCGTACCTGCCTCGGTTTCGACGCGCATTTGCTCGTTTACCTGAACGCGGCCAGAGCGATCAGTCTTGGCTTGGACCCAGCTGCCAGCAGGGGATGCAGCGACGCCTGCTGCCCAAAGCACAGTCTCGGTTGGGATCGAGGTATCATCGCCGATGCACACAGCGGTGTTAGTGATGTCTGTCACTCGGCCCCCAGTGCGAACATCAACGCCCAATTCTTCAAGCGAGGCGTGCGCTTTCGCGGAGAGCTCTTCGGGAAAAGCAGGCAAGATCCGCTTGCCAGATTGGACGAGGATGACCCTCGCCGTGGCCGGGTCAACAGTGCGGAATTCGCGTTCGACATTGAGCTTGGCCAGCTCAGCGATTGCGCCTGCAAGCTCTACACCTGTTGGCCCCGCGCCGACAATCACGAACGTCAGCAGCCGCTCGATTCGCTCCGGATCATTGTTTGCCTCGGCTTGCTCGAACGCATTGAGGATCATCGCGCGCACAGCAACGCCGTCTTCGATGGTCTTGAGGCCAGGCGCGTGCGCACCCCATTCGTCGCGTCCGAAATAGCTATGGGCAGCGCCGCTCGCGAGGATGAGTTTATCGTAGGCAATCTCATGCGTCTCGTCGCCGGGGCCGCCGTAGCTCAAGACTTTGCGCCCAGTGTCTACGCCGCTCACTTCGCCCTTCAAGACCCGCACATTGCCATCGGCTCTAAAGAGACTGCGGATCGGGGTGGCGATGTCTGCCGGATTGAGCGTGGCGGTTGCAATTTGATAGAGGAGCGGTTGGAACAGATGATAATTGCGCTTGTCGATCAGCGTGATGCGAACCGGAAGG
>JBCBOW010000298.1:0-3449 GCA_039821045.1 Pseudomonadota bacterium | reverse complement strand
CAGCTGCCGCCATGGACAAACAAGAGCACGGGCAGCGGTGCATCGCTCGCTTGGCGCGCCTCTTTGCCCCAGACGAACAGCTTTTGCTCCGGATGAACCCCGGTTGAAACCTGAGCAAGCTTTTGAGCGCTGCTGGATCCACCAGTTAGCCAGTCCACCGCGCTCAAGACAGCGGGCCCGTTGCGGGCAATGGCGAGTTGCAGAGCGATTGCGGCGATCACAGTTATCGCTGCGAAAACGCCGACGCTGATCAATGCGATGCGAAGAATAGCCGGCCTCTTGGATCGGGTAAGCGCGGCACGATGCTGCGCGATGAACCCTGCGCCCTTAGCCGATGCAAGCCCCAGCGCACAACCAGCGCACAACCAGCACGCAACCCGTGTGCGCGGGGCGGCTGCGCGAGCAACGCGGCCTTACTTCAGGAGGCTCTTGCCTGCGCGTTCGATGAGGCTGATGTCTTCCTCGATCTCGCCGAGCACATCAATGCCACCTTGCCCATCGCGGCGCACCATGACGAGCGCGAATTCCGGGCCAGCGGCTGCAATCGCATCGAAGGTGAGCGCTTCCAATTCGCGCAGTTTCTTTGCCAGCTGCGCGCGAATGGTGGCTTCCGGGATCGGCGCTTTGCCGCTTTCCTCGCGGCGCAGAGCGCGTTCGGCTTTGACAACGCCTTTGAGCCCGCCATCAGCCTCGGACAGGAACGTCGCCAGACTGCCGCGCTCAAGCTCAAGCCGGTGCGCATGGCTGAGCACGGCTGCATATTCGGTAAGACGCGTCTTGTCGTATTCGCTGCCGAAGACGAGCTTGACCACCGGGGTCATCGGCGCGCGATCCTGCACGGTGAGGCTGTTTTCCTCGATCAGCGAATTGTATTGTTCGGGATCGTCCTGAGCCGCGAGCGAGACATCATAGGCCCGGCTGACCGCCGCATACAAAGCGTGACGGCTGCGATCTTCAGAGGCGCGCGCTGATTGTGCGAGCGCGCGGGCTGAGGCGAGGCAGTCCATCAGGCTGGCATCATGCGCCAGCTCTTCAATTTCGACTTCGCTCGGCGTGTCTTGCTCGGCCTTGGGATCATTGTCCGCCCCGGCGGTATCTTCCAGCTCTGCCGTGGACGCCTCAGCATTCGTGTTAGCGGCGAAATCCGCTGGTGCCTTCAGCTCAAGTGGCAGCGAGGCTTCGCGACCAAAGTGCGCAAGCGGTCTTGGCTGAGGCAGGTCTTCACTGGCGGTCTCAACGCGATAGTCTGACGGATCAAAGCTGTCCGCGTCGAGATCGATCGCCTTTTTCGCCGGGGCTTCGATGTAATCAGCGAGCGAGGCAAAGCTGTAAGCGCTGTCGTCTTCGGCTTCTTCTTCCTCTTCGGGATCCTCGAGCCCGTATTGAGCAAAATCAGGCAGCGTTGATTGCGGATCAGCTGCGCCAGCCTCTTCGCTCCCCGGCTCTTGTGAGCCAGCGCCAAACACATCGGCAGGCGCATGCAAGGCTGCGGCGTCCTCGCTGAAATCCGCTGGTGCATGATCGTGATCGACGTACTGAGCGGGCTCTTCTTCGCTGATTGAGCCTTCTTCATGCGCGGGCGAATCTGCCCAATCCGTCATCTCACCTGCATGATGCGGGCGAATATCGGCTGCGATTTCCTCTTCTTCGGTGGCTTCGAGCGCCTGATCGATTTCAAGCAAAAGCTCATCGGCGGTCGCCGCGTCGGCCATTTCCTTCCAATTGATCACACCGCACAGAAAATCGATCGTCTCATCATCGCTCGAAAACGGCAGCAGGATGCCGCGATACAGGATCGATGCGCCGCGCTGGTTTACGAATTCCGCTTCAAAGCCGATCGGCGCCTGATTGGCGATGATCTGCATGTAGTGATCCGTGATCCGGCTCAGCAACGAGCGTGGCGGGACGTCTGAAAGCCGCTCGATCGTGCCTTGCGCGCCGCATTCCTCTCCCAGCCTTTCGCCCAGATAGCGCACAATCGGATCATCTACGCCTTCAGTGAAATCGAGCACGACGCTGAAAGGGCCGAAATCAGGGAGGCTTTCAGGATCAAGGTCTTCAATTGCGGGGAAGTTGCGATCTTCGAGCAAGCCGGCCCAATGGTTGTAAGCGCGCACTTGCATGCGGCGCTCATCCTGGCCGATTTGCGGTGGGGTCACATCGCGCTGCGCGCCAACCTGGGCATCTTCGTCATCGCGAAGCCCCTCGGTTGCAACCGCATTGTCGAGGGTGTCATCCTCGTAGGCTTTGGCATCGGCCGCTTCGTGTGAATCGAAAGTGCCCCGCAGCGTGTCCATGGCGTACTAGCCCCTTATTGACGTCGTTTGGCAGGGGTTTGGCGCTACGTGGTAAACATCGCGTTAAGTTGCGCCAGAATTTACGCAAAAGGCGTGCGGGCGGGGTGTAGCGGTGGGAACGGTCAGAAAATGCGGCGCCGGCTTAGCCATGCGCCTCGCCTAGCGCTTAGAGGAAATAGCGCATCTTGATGATAAGCGCTTGATCATCGCTCCCATGGCTGAAGACTGCATCGCGAAACTTGGGCGGGCCCATGCGCACTTTCGCATCGCGCGAGAACCCGTAGCCTTCCTTGGGCATCATCCCCAAGGCGCGGTTGGCTTTGCCATCGTTGTTCTCATCGTGGAGCAGCGCGATCGCATAATCGCCGGGCGCGACATCATCAAAGCGGATCGTGACCGTCTCGCCCGCTTTCACGACTGTGCGATGCGAGGCGGGATCCTTGCGGCATTTGGGGAAAATCTTTTCCTGCGTTGTCATGCAAGC
Source organism: Pseudomonadota bacterium (assembly GCA_039821045.1). Classification (GTDB taxonomy): domain Bacteria; phylum Pseudomonadota; class Alphaproteobacteria; order Sphingomonadales; family Sphingomonadaceae; genus Erythrobacter. The sequence continues at coordinate 668 of JBCBOW010000298.1, read as the reverse complement.
GCGCACAACGCCCTTGGTCGAGCGCAAGTCTGTAATCGTGATGACGACGCTGGCGCCCGCTTCCTGCTCCTGTGCCAACGCTGCGTTCGGCGCGGCGCTCAACAGGCCAGCCGCCGTGGCGGCGCAGATCGCACTGCGGTTCATGCCGCGCGCCATTCCTCTCGTGCCCGCTGCTCCTCTTGCGCAAATCTCTTGGAAAACCCGCGATCTGTCCCGCAAACACGATCCCAGAACCGGAAATACAGGCCGAAATTGCATCGATACTCCTCGTGATGCCGCTCGTGATGGCTGGCTGATATCAGCCATTTCCCTAGCCTCCCCTGAACGAGCCAGCGCGGAAACATCTCCCAGCCCATGTGATTTGTCACTCCCATAACAGTCGCGATTGCCAGCACCACTGCGAGCATCGCGATATGAATGGGCACGATAAACACCAGGATCGGTACAACAATCGCCCCGCTGAGCGCTTCGATCGGGTGAAAGCTCATCGCGGTCCAAACGGTGGGCGGGCGGCTTTCATGGTGCACGGCATGCGCGGCGCGAAACAGGCGCGGTTGATGCATCGCGCGATGGGTCCAGTAAAACCATGTGTCTTGCACAAACAGATAGAGAAACACCGAGAGCGGCGCGTACCACCAGAAATTCGGGCCGACTTCCATGGTGATCTG
>JBCBOW010000297.1:0-3455 GCA_039821045.1 Pseudomonadota bacterium | reverse complement strand
GCTCATCAACGCCAACATCCCGGAATACAGCCACGGGAACCGCTTGAACCATGAGCCAAGACGGCCTCGCAAGCTCCTGTTGCATGGGCGCGAGATCAACCGGCTCTTCGGCGCTGTTGAACGCAAAGGCATGACCCTGGTGCCTCTCTCAGTCTATTTTAACAGCCACGGCCGCGCCAAAGTGGAGCTTGCTTTGGCCAAGGGTAAGCAAGCGCAGGACAAGCGGGCCGCTGTCAAGGATCGCGACTGGAAGCGAGATAAGGCCCGCCTCATGCGTGAGAAGGGCTGAGCTGCACTTCACCCGCGCTGAAGTGAGCGGTCACATGATTTGCACGCAGAGTGTGGTTCACGCACTAGTCACGCGCCCAAAGATAACCATATCCGTGTCATGCTGCTCTATCGCCTCTCTCACATTGCGCTCTGCGCGAACCAAGAGGGCAATCAGGCATGAGCGCGCGCGGCGCCTCGAATTCTAAAGCGACGCCTGGCAAGACGAGCGAAGTGGGTGTTGAGGCGCGATCAGCCGGTCGCAAAGCGTCAATCAATTGGCGCTCCAAAACGCTGATGGTCGATCTCGCTCGCCGCTACATGCCATCGCGCGAAGAAATGGCGCGCAACCGCTATCTTGCGCCCATAGCGCATCGGTTTTTAAGCCCTGAACTCTGGCGCTTTACCCGGCGCTCGGTCCCGCGCGGTGTGGCTCTTGGGCTTTTTTCGGCCTTCATCATCCCGATTGGCCAGATCTTTCTTGCTGCCTTTCTTGCTCTGCCCTCCCGCGCGAATGTGCCTCTCGCAGCGCTTGTGACATTTGTAACTAACCCGTTCACCTTCCCGGTCTGGATCTATGTCGCAAATCGAGTGGGCGAATTTATGCTCGGTCTTGATAAGGCTGTCGGCGGCGCGGTGGGCAGAATTGGCGCTGAGCAATTCGCTAACGAAAGCCTTTCTTATGCGGCGGGATTCTTCGAAATGGCGGGGGTCACCGCGTTTGGCTTCTTGATCCTCGCTGTCGTCTCATCCTCGCTCGGCTATTTCATCGCGGGCGCTGTCTGGCGGATAATGGTCAAACGCAAACGGGCAAAACGCTTGAAAGAGATGGAGGCCCGGCTCGACCAACGCCTGGGCACGCAGTAGGCTTAAAGGATCGCGGCCTAACGCCGCCTCGCCTTTGAGAAGACACGGATACCAAACCGCGGTGAGTGCCACAGCGTCAAATAAAACGTCCCTGAGTGCAGCACCAAGGCCCGCAGCGATGATGTACGCGTTGCTGGGGCTCGGCCTTCTGACAAGCGTCGCAATCGTTTTTATGGCGAGCGCCAATCTGATCGTTACCGCGGTGTTCGGCTTGGGATCGACAGTCCTTTTGCTCGGCATGTTCTTGTTTGAGCGGGTGCAGACGTCGGGCAGTGTGTCTGAAATCGCCGCGCCTGATTGGTCCGTCACGGTGGCTGCGATTGATGATGCAGACGAAACCGGGCCTGCGGTTGCCATAACGGATCGCGCTAATCGGCTTGTGTGCGCAAACCGGGCCTTCATCGCTGCATTTGGCGCGGAGCATGCGCCGCCAGCTCTTGCACTAGAACGCGCCAGCCTCGAGGCGCTCTCGCGAGCCGCACGCGAAGCCTGGCGCGATGGCGCTGCTCAAATTGATGAGTTGGACGGGGCCAATGCGTACGACACGGCTTGGAGCGTGAAGGCGGTAAGGGCAGGTCGCGGCGATGATCATTTGATCTGGCGCTTTTCCCCGCTGGCGATGGGCGAACCAGACAAGCTTGAGGCCCTCGATCTTCGGGGACCCTTTGGCCAAATGCTAAGCCGAGCGGGAATTGAAACTGCAATCACCACGTCAGCGGGCGTCGTGCGCTCGGTCAGCGCCGGATTTGCCGAACGCGCCGTGGGCGATCCCAACGCGACACTCGCCGGGCAGGACTTTGTTTCAGTGCTGCGCTCCGATGATCGAGACCGGTTGTTCTTTGCTCGCGAGGGCCGAGGGGGAACACCGCAGACACTCATCGACGTGCCTCTCTCAGAAGCTGGGGCGGAGGGCTCAGCGCGTCCCGATGAGACGGCATCGCTGATGCTCCTGATTGACAGCGGCGTTGGCATCGGAAGCGGCTGGGACGGCTCAGCTCAAGCGGGTGTGGCGCAATTGGATGCGTTGCTTGCTCAACTGCCGCTTGGCCTTGCTATGACGGATCGCGATGGGCGGTTCCTTTTTGGCAATGAAGCCTTTTCGCGTGCGATTGATCGTGAGGGTAGGGGGCTTCCCGCTTTCCCGACTGATCTCGTGGTCAAAGAAGACAAGGGCCCGCTTTCTGATGCGGTGCGGCGCCATGGCCGCGGACCGGCCACCAGTGGGGACATGGCGGTGCGGCTGACCTCTCAGCCAGAAGAACCAGTCTCAATGGGTCTCGCGGGCGTGCGCGGCCTGGGGGAGGCGGCTGTTCTGCTGAGCCTCGCCGATTCAAGCGAAGAAAACCAACTCAAGCGCCAAGTGGCTCAAGCGACCAAAATGCAGGCCGTGGGGCAGCTTGCTGGCGGGGTCGCGCATGATTTTAACAATGTCCTCACCGCGATCATTGGCACATGCGATCTCATGCTGCTGCGACACACGCCCGGTGATAGCGACTATGATGATATCCAGCAGATCCAGGCCAATTCAAACCGAGCGGCATCGCTCACGCGCCAGCTGCTCGCCTTTTCGCGCCAGCAAACGTTGCGCCCTGAAATTCTTCAATTGCCGGATGTCGTGAGCGAGGTGAGCCCACTTATCAAACGGCTCCTTGGCGAGAGGATCCGCTACTACGTGCAGCATGATCGCAATCTGGGGCCAGTGCGCGCAGATCCCCAGCAGCTTGAGCAGGTTATCATGAACCTCGCGGTCAACGCGCGTGATGCGATCCAGGCGAACGGTCCGGGATCGGGGCGCATCTCGCTGCTTACTAGAAGGCTCACGGCCAAGGACGTCATGCAGTTGGGCTCGGAGATTTTGCCGGCCGCCGATTACACGGTCCTGATCGTGCAGGACACAGGCGGCGGTATCCCTGCGCATGTGATGCCCAAGCTGTTTGAGCCCTTCTTCACCACCAAAGAGCAAGGCAAGGGAACCGGGCTCGGGCTATCAACGGCTTATGGCATTGTGAAACAATCGGGCGGCTTTATTTTCGCCGACAACGTGACCGATAGCTCGGGCAATCCGACGGGCGCGCGCTTCACAATTTACTTCCCCGTGCACCGCGGCGAAGCGCCCCGCAAGCGCGAGGCACCGGCTCCCAAATCGTCTGAATGGTCCGCAGGAGGCAAAATCCTTCTGGTCGAAGATGAGGACATGGTTCGCGCTGTTGCAGAGCGAGCGCTTGTGCGTGCGGGATACCAGGTGACTGCATGTCCAGGCGGGGAAGAGGGCTTGGCGGCCATCGCCAAAGGCACTCAGTTTGATCTGGTTGTTAGCGATG
>JBCBOW010000296.1:0-3456 GCA_039821045.1 Pseudomonadota bacterium | reverse complement strand
GACGCTTATGTGCTGGCCAGCACATAAGCGTCTTCTTGCGAAAGCTGAGCCGTGCTGACGGTTGGCACAACGGCCACCTGCCACGCCATCACGCTGGCAAACACGGCAGCCGCCGCCTGCCATGGGGCGATAACCTGACGCGACCAGAAGGGCTTGGCGCTCGGATTGTCATTCGCGACCGCCACGTGCTCTTGCTCGCCAAGCGCGCGTTCGATCCGCGCCCAGCCAAATTCGCCCGGATGCGCCGCTTCAACATCGCGCGCATGAATATCGCGCGCCGCGCGCCACAGCGCGATTTCTGCCGCGAGCGTCGCATCGCTCTCAGCCGCCGTGGTGAGCCGGCTGGCCGCCTCTTCGTCGAGCGTTCCGCTGAGATAGGCCTGGATCGTTTGGGTCGAATGTTCGGGTTCGTTTGTCATCGTGTCTGTCTGTCCAAAGCGGGCGCCAACGCAGATCATGGCACCCTTCCAATGCGTATTCGGATGGGCAAGCACAATGGTTCAAAAAAATCGAGCCTGATCCCATGGGTGAGCCGATGATCCGCCGCGCCCGCCGCCCGCTTGCACAGCGCCCGGTGCGCGCCGCGCTGCTTGCCACGATTGTTGGGGTGTCGCCATCCGCGGCGCAGGCGCAATCGAGCGGGGTTGCAGGTCTGCTGGATGATCTGGGGGTTCTGATCCAAACCGATACGCGGCTGCGCTATGAGCTGGGCGCAAGCGATGACCAGCCCGAGGATGGCGAAGCGCTCACCTTGCGCGTGCGCCCCTCGATCGAGATTGCCCCCGTGCCGCAAGTAAGCCTCCTGGCTGAAGCCGAAGCGATCGTCTCGCTGCTGCCGGATCGTTTGAACGGCTTTGTCGGCAGCCCGGGCCGCCCGGGTGTCGCCGATGAAGAGACGCTTGAACTCAATCGGCTCCAGCTCGAATTTGCGCCCTCTGAGCGATTTGGCATCACTGTGGGACGCCAACGCATTTCGATCGATGATGAGCGCTTCATTGGCATTGTCGATTTTCGCCAGAACCAGCAGACGTATGACGCGGTCACGGCTTCCGTCCTTGCACCCGGCGATGTGCAATTGCGCGCCGGCTATATCTGGCGCGTCGGACGGGTGCTCGGCCCTGAGCGGCCCGAAGGCGTGTTCGACAGCGACAGCTTCTTTGTGAATGCATCAGTGCCCTTGGGAAATGTGTCGCTGAGCGGCTTTCATTACGATCTCGATCTGGATGACAGGGTCAACACTCCAATCCGCTCGCGCACCACGGGCGCGACCATCAGCGGGCGGCACTTTGGCGAAAATGTCGGCGTGTTTTGGGAAGGTGCCTACGCGCGCCAGGAGGCCGATGGGGCAACGCCCGAATATGCGCGAGCAGCAGTCCGAGCAGAACTGGGCGATTTTCAGCTGGCGGCGCAATTTGAGCTTTTGGGCAGCGATGAAGGCGTCGCCTTTCAAACCCCGCTGGCGACCTTGCACCGGTTTCAGGGCGCGGCAGATCTGTTTTTGGTGACCCCTGATCAAGGGATTGAGGATTACCAGTTTCGCGCAACCTGGCGGATCGGATCGCTTGGGTCTGCGCGCGCGACGCAGATCAGCCTGCAATACAATCGCTTTGATGCAGCGGGCGGCGATGCGCGCCTGGGCCAGGAATGGGGCGCCGAGATTGCAACGACGCTTTTGGCCACGCGGCTTTCCGTTGCTCTGGCGCGCTATGAGGCCGAGAGCTTTGCCAGTGATGCAACCCGTTTTTGGCTCACCGCCGCGCGTAAATTTTAGTGCGCAAAGATTGAACCGGGGCGCGCGCTGGTGCGTTTTCCCAAAAGCACTTATTGGAAACACACTCATGCCTCGCTTTTCTTTGCCCCTCGTGATGATTGCTCTGGTTGGCCTTGCAGGCTGTCAGGCCGCGCGGCTTAATCCGCCTCAAGATGCCGCGATCCTTGCTGATCGCGACGTGGTGGTGGATGAGACCGAGCTGGTGGTGGTTACGCCTTCAGCAGCAGAAGCGCGCAGTTTGATGGTCCGCGCGTCTGCCATCGGCTATGAGCTTATCGCCAGCGACGAACTTGAAGGCATGGGGCTTACGATGCTGACGGTGCGGATCCCGCGCGGGCAGGATGGCGCCTCAGCGATCCGCGAGCTTGAAGGGCTTGAGCCGGGCGTGACCGCCGGCGTCAACCACGCCTACACCGCGCAGCAGGGCTCGCGCTCTGCGGCGGCGCGCTCACCGCGCGAATATGCGCCGAGCCTCCTCGCTTGGCCCCAGGTCGGCTGCCGCGCGCAAGTGTCGATCGGGGTGCTCGATTCAAAGCTGGTCGGCCCCGCGCGCCTGTCTGTCACCACCGCTGATTTCTCGCGCAGCAGCAAGAGCGAACGCTCGCTTCATGGGACGCATGTGGTGACGTTGCTGCGCTCTTCCGGGATGCTGACAGGTGCACGCCTGTTTCACGCGGACGTGGTCTCGCCCAATGCCAAGGCCGGGGATGCCGCCAGCGTTGATTCGCTGCTGCGCGGGCTCAACTGGATGCTCGAAAACAAAGTCGGCGTGGTCAATATCAGCCTGGCTGGCCCCTATAACAAAATTCTCGACCGCGCCTTCACCAACGCTGAGCGGCGCGGGATCATCATCGTGGCGCCTGCTGGCAACGCTGGGCCTTCTGCCGAGGTGCGCTATCCGGCGGCTTTCCGCTCAACCATCGCGGTAACCGCGGTGGACGCGGATGCGAAGATCTTCCGCGATGCTGTGCGCGGGGAGAGGATCGATTTCAGCGCGCCGGGCGTCGATGTCGCCATCCGGATGCCTCAGCGCAGCACCTATGTCTCAGGCACCAGCTTTGCCGCACCGTTTGTGACCGCGCGCATTGCTGCCGATCCGGGGTTGAACCGAGCCTCTGCTGCCTCAAGAGTGCGCGAATACCTCGCCCGCCATGTCCGCGATCTGGGCATGATGGGGCATGATCGAACCTACGGCCACGGGCTGATCCAGGCGCCGCCTTCGTGCGAAACCTGAGCGCGGCCCCGCCGCTGCTTGAGGTCAGGATATCCGCGTGGGAGCGCGCGATGAGCGGACCAGATTTGCCATCTTGATGCGCGTGCCCGCGGTTGTCTGCCGCGCGTGGTCTGCACCCACATGCTCTGCGGTGGCGATGGCCTCTGCGAACAGACGCCCGCCCACGGATACGACAAGCGGCTCTTCAGGATTGGCCTCGCGGCACTGCTTGACTGTCTCGCGCAGCGCGGCGAGTCGGCCATGGCGAGGAAGCGCTTCGGAGAGCGAGATGTCGACAACGTCGGGATGCTGATCGCCGAGTTGATTGGCGAGCGCTTCGCTGCTGCCTGGAAATGCCATATCCACGCGCCAGCCCGCATCAGAGAACTGATCAGCGAGCAGCGAGGCACCAAGCATATGCGGCTCGCCCGGAGCGGCTGCGAGAAGGATCGTATACTGGCTCGTGCGGATG
>JBCBOW010000295.1:0-3479 GCA_039821045.1 Pseudomonadota bacterium | reverse complement strand
GCGTTACGTTCTTCGTTATGCTTTCGGGCGCTGTCGTCGGATGGCTGCTGGTCGCGCAAGATCGCGAATGGTTCGATCGGCTCGTCCCCATCCAACTGGCTGGCCAGCGTGTGCCGGGCGCAAGCCGCGAGGTGCTGGCGGAAACGATTGGGGTGGAGACAAGCACCAGCGGCTTGTCCACCTTTGCCGCGTCGCTCTTTAGCAACAATGCCGGCGTTTGCATCATGGCCTTTGCGCTCGGGTTTGCGTTCGGCATCCCCTCACTCTTGCTGATGGTTCACAATCTTGCTTTGCTCGGAGCGATGCTCTGGGTGTTTGCAAGCGCGGGGCTCGGCTATGAGTTTGGCGCTTGGCTCAGCGTGCATGGGACGACAGAGATATTCGGCATCATGCTGTCTGGCGCGGCGGGGCTCCACATCGGGCGTTCAATGGCCTTTCCCGGCACGATGAGCGTGCTTGATGCAGCGGCGGCAGCCGGGCGGCGAAGCGCGATTGTTATGGCCGGCGTGGTCATCATGATAATCGTTGCGGCGTTGCTTGAAGCATTCCCGAGGCAATTGGTCGAAAGCGCAGAGAACCGCTATCTCATCGGAGGCCTATTCCTCACATTCTGGATGACCTACTTCTTTCTCTACCGGCCCAGCGCATCACAGACCGGTATTGGGGATGATGCATCATGAACACTGCTGCGCCCGCGCTTGCCGGTTCAACTGAGCCTAAACCGATGAAAAGGTGGCGCAAAAACCCTGCCCACACCCCCCAAGATGTCAGAGCCGCACGTGCCCGCACTTTGATCACGCCTGAAGGCATCGCAGTGCCCATTACGATTGCCTCGCGCGGGAGCAGGCTTGGCGCGCTCGTGCTTGATTTTCTGTTCCTGTTTCTCGCGCTCATTCTGGTCCAGGTAGTCCTAAGCCTGGTCGCTGCCGGGGTGTGGGAGGAGATCATATCGCTGGATGAGAGCGAGTTTACAGGCGCGATCGAGTTCGTAATCATCGTCTTCATCCTGTTTCTGTTCTTTGCGCGCTATGGCTACTTTTTGAGCATGGAGCTGGGTCCGCGAGGGGCGACCTGGGGCAAGCGGATCGTCGGCATCAGGATCGCCGCTCGCGATGGTGGGCGTTTGACGCCAGAAGCTGTGATCGCGCGCAATCTCGTCCGAGACATTGAGCTGTTCTTCCCGCTTGTCCTGCTGCTTGTTGCGCCAAGCGGCGAAATGGGCGCGTTTGGTCTGGCCGGGATGATCTGGTTCGCGATCTTCATGTTGTTCCCGTTCTTTAACAAGGATTCGCTGAGAGCGGGCGACATCATCGCTGGCACATGGGTGGTCGAAGCGCCGCGCTTGAAGCTTGCCGATACGCTTTCAACGCAGGGCGCCGCCGCTGCGAAAGGCGCCAGCGAGGTGACAGGCGCGCGCTACGATTTCGGCGCGGCAGAGCTCAGCGTCTATGGCGAGCGCGAATTGCAGACGCTGGAGCGGATGCTGCGCGAGGACAATGCAGAATCGCTGGCGGCCGTGCACGGGACGATCTGTCGCAAAATCGGCTGGGATCCGGGCGCGGGCGATGAGCGCGCGTTCCTTGAGGCGTTCTATGCGCAGTTGCGCGCCAAGCTCGAAAACGACATGCGCTTTGGCAAACGCAAAGCGGACAAATATTCATGACAACCTATTCGATCGCTCCGGACGATCTAACGTCTCGTGATGTGCGTGATTTGCTCACGCACCACTTGCGCGAAGCGAGAGAATGGTCACCCGCGTGCAAAGTGCACGCGCTGCCTCTGGAGCGGCTACAAGAGCCTGAGGTGGCCTTCTTTGTTGCGCGCGATGGAGAAGCTCTTGCGGCCATTGGCGCGCTCAAGGCCCTCGATGCGCAGCGCGGCGAACTCAAGAGCATGCGCGCAGCACCAGACTATCGCGGCAAAGGCGCAGGCAAAGCAATCCTCCTCCATCTGATCCAAGAGGCGCGCGCAAGAGGGATGGCCTGGCTTGGACTTGAGACCGGCAACACCGAACCCTTTGCCCCAGCGCGGCAGCTTTATTGCAAACATGGCTTTGCGGTTTGCGATGCGTTCGGCGATTATGTCTCAGACGATTTCAGCTTGTGCATGGAGAAGCACCTGTGACCTTTGACCGCCGATCTGTTCTGGCCGGGAGCACAGCGCTCATGGCAAGCGGGTGCATCCCGCCGGATCAAAGCCCGATGGGGCGGATGATTGCGAAGCTGCGGATCATCGAAAGCCTCGCTGATGGGACACTGGGCGCTGAGTTTTACGATACGCAGAGCAAGCTTTCTGTCGGGCTCAACTCCAATGCGCGATTTGGGCATTGCTCTTCGTTCAAGATGAGCCTGGCGGCCAAGGTGCTGGTAGAGGATGCACGCGGGCTGATTGATGCGGACCGGCGCGTGACATGGTCGCAAGAGGAGCTTGTGACCTATTCGCCTTACACACAGGATCGGGTCACCCAAGGCGCGACTTTGCGCGAATTGGCTGAAGCCACGCAAACCACATCAGACAACACGGCCGCGAATGTTCTCTTGCGCGAATTGGGAGGCCCGGCTGCGCTTACGGGGTTTTGGCGCTCCATTGGTGACAATGTCAGCCGCCTCGATCGGCTCGAGCCGCAGCTCAACAATGTGCCGGTCAGCGAGGTGCGCGATACAACCACGCCGTCTGCGATGGCGCGCACAGTGGCTAAGCTTGCTTATGGTGATGCGATGCCGGAGGCGCAGCAGGCCACGTTGCGCGAATGGATGACGGCGACCGCCACCGGCGCGCGCCGGGTTCGCGCGGGGCTGCCTGAGAAGTGGCTCAGCGGCGATAAAACCGGCACCTCACTTTGGCCGGGCATGGGCAGCCTCTACGTCGATATCGGTTTTGTGGAGCCCAAAGATCGCGCTCCGATTACATTCGCGACCTACTTCCGCACGCGCAGGCAAAGCGATGGGATTGATCCGGCAGCAGAAGACGCGCTTGCCAAAGTGGGCGGAGTGTTAGCGGACTTTGGTGAGAAGGGCGATGCCTTCCCGTTTTGAATTCAATGAATGTGTCGACAATTCGATCAGGTCCATACTACCATTCCATTTTGAGCGCTTGCGGATCGAGTGCCTGTCTCTGCCCGAAGCATTGGAGGACGCTGCATAATGGAACGCACTCTTCAATTGGTGGCGAACGCCCTGCCGCTGATATTTGCCTTCGCCTTTCTCGTGCCGGTGATCGATCAGGGTATGCAAGCGCTCGGCCTTGCTGCGCCGCTTGGCCTTTCAACGCTGACTTTTGCGCTGATCGTCGGCGGTGCTTGGGGCCTTTTTGCGCAAGTGACGGGACGCTGGATATGAACGCGCCTGCCCCGATCAACGCGGGCACGCAGCCCGCGGATCTCTCGCAGCTTTCTGACCGTGAGCTGCGCAAACTCGAACTCGCCATCGCGCGCAAATACTCAGGCGAAGTGCCTTGGATTGCTGTGTTCTGGGCGTTTG
>JBCBOW010000294.1:0-3484 GCA_039821045.1 Pseudomonadota bacterium | reverse complement strand
ATTCCGCAAAACGAGGACCACGGCGAGTTTCCGATGACACTCGATCTGAGGCGACCTGCGCGCAACCTATGACACAAGCGAGCAACACCGCGATCCTGAGATCGATCGAGGCTGAACGGCTTGGCCCGGATGCTGGGCCGCTCGCGATTTATGCGCCGCCAGACGCTCGCGCTGATCTCTACGCAAGTTCACCAGCATCGATACAGCAAGCCTGGCGTCACTTGGCAGTCGGGCTCGCAGCGCAGGGGGAGGGCGATCTGGGGACGCTCCAGCGCTACCTTGATCGGCATGTAGAGGAGCTGGGGCTAGCGTTTCGCGTAACCGGAGATGAGCATGAGCGCCCCTGGCCTCTCAACCCGCTGCCCATACTTCTTGGCGCAGACGAGTGGGAGACGGTAACGCAGGGGCTGATCCAGCGAGCTGATCTCCTCGAGCAGATTATCGCTGATCTTTATGGGCCACAGGAATTGGTCAAGAACGGCCAGATTCCAGCACCGGTCGTGTCCGGCAGCGCGAATTTCGCGCGCAGGCTGGTCGGATCGAAGCCCGGGGGTGGCTACTATCTTCATGTCTATGCAGTCGATCTTGCGCGCGGCCCAACGGGTGAGTGGCGGGTGCTGGCAGACCGGGTCCGTTTCCCTGTTGGTATTGGCTATGCGATCGAAAACCGCCAAGCGATGGCTCGCACAACCGGGGGCTTGCTGGCCTCAATCGGCACCCGGCCTCAGGGTGGTTTCTTCGATTCGCTAGTCCGAGGTGTTGCCGGGACCTGCGAGCGATCTGACCCGCGCATAGCCCTGCTCACGCCGGGCCGCTTCAGCCAATCCTATCCCGAACAAGCGCATCTTGCTCGTCAGCTGGGTTTTTCGCTGGTCGAAGGGCGCGATCTGGCCGTGCGCGACGGCAAGCTCTTTGCTCGCACGATTGCAGGCTTGAAGCGCATTGACGGATTGTGGCGCTGGATCACGACACGTGATCTTGACCCGCTTAGCCTTGATGCGCGATCGCAGATCGGCGTGCCAGGTTTGATCTCCGCGGTGGAGCAGGGGTTGGTCCTTACCAATTGGCCGGGTGCAGGCGTTGTCGAGAGCCGCGCGATGCCTGCCTTTTTGCCGCGCTTGGCGCGATCGATCCTGGGTGAGCCGCTCAAAGTGCCCAATGCCGCAACGTGGTGGTGCGGGGGCGCGCGGGAGCGCGATCATGTGCTCGGCAACCTTGACGATCTGGTGATCAGTTCTGCCTTTCACCGGCCCGTTCGCGGTCTCAGCGATGGGCATACTCGCGCAGGCGCCAGTCTCTCAGGCGAGGAGCGCGAGGCAATTGTTCAAGGCATGGCCCTGCGCCCAATGGACTACACCGCGCAAGAGATTGTCTACCTTTCGACCACTCCAGTTATTGCCGGAGGAGAGATAGAAGCGCGCGGCTTCACCCTGCGCGCTTATCTAGCCCGTGACGAAAGCGGAGAATGGGTGCCCCTTCAGGGCGGCTTTGCGCGTGTTTCTCAAAGCGGCGATTTGCGCACATCGCTGATGGGATTGGGCGATATAGCCACAGACGTGTGCATCGTCGATCCGGTCCAGCCGGACGAGCCTCAGGCTATCCTGGAAGTCCAAGAGCGCGAGATCAGGCGGGAGCAAGGTCTCCTGCCCAGTCAGGCGGCGGACAATTTGTTTTGGATGAGCCGCTATTCCGAGCGCGGGCAGCAAACCGCACGAATTGTGCGGATCTTGATCAATCAAGCAGCGATGCTGGGGCAGGGGCCAATCGCGCCGACGACGGCTAACCGGCTTGCGAACCTCTTGTGGCAATTGGGCGCGAGCCCCAGAGCAACGCGCAATCTGCCACTCGCTCAGCTTGCGGGGATAGCCTTGGGAAGCGAGGCTCACAGCGGTTCAGTGAGGAGTTTGCTGGCACGCGAACAGCGGATTGCGTTGCTTTTGCGCGATCGGCTCACGCGCGACAGCTGGCGCACCGTGCAGCGGCCAATGCCAAGCTTTGTTGGCGGCGATTTTGAAAGCATGGCTGGGGCTTGTGATGCTTTGGTTGAGCGGCATGCGGCGATGGCGTGGCTGATGCAGGACGGGATGAGCCATGGTCCGGCGTGGCGCTTTCTCGATTTAGGCATGCGGCTAGAGCGCGGCTCAATCATATTGCAAGCCGCGCAAGCCATCATCCCCGGTAGCGCCAGCGCCGACGATCTGTCCGCTTTGCTTGAACTCGTTGATGGCCTCTCGCTTTATCGCAGTCGCTATATGACAATGCCGTATATTCCTCGGGTTTACGATATGGTCTTGCTCGATCCAGCGCAGCCGCGCGGTCTAGCCTTTCAGCTTGAGCGGATCGAGGAGCATTTGTCGGCCATCCCGCCTTTGCTCGATGATGGAATGCCAGAGCCGCCTTTGCGCGTGATCCGACAGTTGGTGGCGCGCCTTAGCAGTCTCGAAGCGACCGATATTGGGACGATGACGATCCAGGAATTGCGAGACGGGTTGAGCGAGCTTTCTGATGCGATCGGGCGTCGCTTCTTCTTGCAAGATGAAGATCCACAGCGGCGCGCAGCGACAAGGCTTCTTGCATGATCTATCACATCCGCCATGTGACTAAGCTCACCTACGCGAGCCCGGTCGCTAATGCGCGGTTTAACGTGCGTTTAGTCCCGCGTCTGTGGGATGGCCAAATCATGCGTGATCATACGCTGAGGATGATCCCTGAGCCGACGATCAATTCCACCCGGACGGGGCCGTACTGGGTCAACACCCGGCATATCGGGTTCGAACAGCCGATCGGTAATCTCGAGATTGCCAGCGATTTCACGATTGAGCTTCCTCCCATCGCACCAATCAACGATGATGAACCGATTGAACAAGTGCGCGCGGGCGCTGTCGAAGAGCGTGACTTGAGCGAACGCTCGCCGGCTCCGTATCTCTTCGCATCGCGGATCGCGGTTATGAGCGATGCCATTGCGCAATGGGGGGCTCAGCATCTCGGCAAGTCGCCTCACATCATCGCGAGCGTCTCTCTCCTGATGGAGGCCATCCACTCCGAGTTTACCTATGCGCCTGGCAAAACCACTTTCGATACAGCGCCCGATGAAGCGTTCGCAGCGCGCCACGGGGTTTGCCAGGATTTTACGCATGTCATGATCACTGCTTTGCGCAGCTATGGACTGCCGGCGGCCTATGTGAGCGGATATCTCAGGACGCTCCCTCCGCCGGGAAAAGAGAAGCTGGTTGGCGCGGACGCCATGCATGCCTGGGTGAGCGTTTGGTGCGGTAAGAGGATTGGGTGGGTCGGTTTTGACCCGACCAACAATTGCCTGACGCGCGAGGATCATATCCCGATTGGCATGGGGCGCGATTACGCAGATGTGTCGCCGCTCGACGGGACTTTCATTGGGAGTGCGCCGCAGAAAATGGCAACAGCGGTCGACGTTACACCGCTTGACTGACGGCTGTCTCGGGTGTTGCGCGCCATGCAACCCTAC
>JBCBOW010000293.1:0-3486 GCA_039821045.1 Pseudomonadota bacterium | reverse complement strand
GTTGCTGTCTGCGACGATCGGCACGGGGCGGGTGCGCGAATAGGTGCCGAGGAAGGAGGCCGCGACTTGCGGTAAGTGCTTCAGGGAACCCGGTTCGATGACGACATCGTAGCTCCGGCCAGCAAGAGCCACCTCGATTAGGCTGCGCGCGTTCATGTGAGCCATTCTCCAATCGCGGCGATAATCGATTTCGCGGTGTCGGCGTGCGGCGCGTTTTCGCTTTCAACCCGCAAATGCGCCTGACTGTAGTGCGGTCTGCGCTCATTTAGCAGTTTCGTTAGAGTTTTTCGGGGATCACCGGTCTTGAGCAAAGGACGGTGATCGCGGCGCGATGTCCGCTCGACCAGCGTTTCAATGTCACAATCGATCCATACAGCTATCCCACGCTCAAGGATGAGTGCACGGGTATCATCATCGACAAATGCGCCTCCGCCGGTTGCGATGACGCCGCTATGCTCTTCGATCAATCGCGCGATGACCCTGCGCTCTCCTGCGCGGAAATACTCTTCGCCAAACTCCTCAAAGATCTCGGGGATAGAACGCTGCGCTGCTTCTTCGATCGCATCATCTGCGTCTACGAAGCTGCGCTCCAGAAGCCCGGCCAAACGTTTGCCCACTGTTGATTTGCCAGCGCCCATCAGCCCCACAAGGACGACAGGGCGCTTAATCTGCTTCGCGATCGCTGCGATTTGCTCTTGGCTCAGATTTACCGATTGATGCGCGGTGTCAGACATTGCCCGTTCGCCTATAGATGGGTTAGAGCGCGCGCAATATGAACGTGACCCAAGGCCAGACCAAGCGCTCCTCGCCAATGTCGCTAATGCAGCCCTCTTTGCGGGTTGCTGCGGCGATAGGATTTGCTGTTCTTATGGTATTAGGCTTGGCTTGGTTTGATGGCGGCGAGCGACCCATTCGCCCCATCACGCAGCCCGTTTCACTGCCTGGCCCCGATGATGGTTCAAGGTAAGCGCGTCGTGGCTGTTCCTCCGAAATCCAAGCGCCGCTTGAGCATTGTGGTGCCAAGCCTTCTCGTGGCGTCTGCTGGCGCGATCGTGGGTGGATTGGCCATTGCACAAGACGCGCCCGAATCGCTCCTGCCGCCGGGCTTTGACGATCCAGCCCCCGCGCCGTCTCCTACCCCCGCGCCTGCCTCACCGCCTCCGACAGCGGCGCCAATGCCCGCTCCGGCTCCTGCCGTTGCGCCGCCTGATCCAGCAGGCGCAGTTGCACCCGGAAGCGCTCCTGGCGCTGTGCCTGGTCCGTTTGTGCCGCCGGCGGAGCTTTCGCAGGAAGAGCTTTCGCAGATCCCGTCGCTCGAAGAGCTTGAGGACCTCTCGACCGATCAGCTTGATGATCTGTTGGGCCTCAAACCCAAGTTTGACATTCCTCCAGCCGCCCGGCGCTCGCTTTCGCAAGTGGGATTGCTCGCCCCAAACGAGGGCGGCATGCCGGTCCAAAGCTTTGCGCGGCAGCCGCCACGCCTTGTTCGTGCAGCGCTTGCAGGCACCTCTGGTCCACTCGTATCGCGTTGGGGACACATTCTCCTGCGCAAGACTATGGCGAGCCGTCTCGCAGCGCCGCTAGGAATGGATCCGGTCGAGTTTGCTGCGTTGCGGGCTGGGGTGCTCAACAGCATCGGTGAATATGCCACGGCCCGCGCACTGGTGCAGGATGTTGACACGGGCAATTGGAACGGCGCGCTTGGCGATGAGGCGATGACAGCGTTTATCGCGACTGCGGACATGGTCGGCATTTGTCCGCTGATCCGCCTTCGCGGTGTGCCGGAGGAAACCGAAGCAGACCAAGCGCGCTGGGTGATGTTGAGCGCGATTTGTAACGCTTTTGCTGGCGAAAGCGCCCGGGCCGTCTCGCAGCTTGACGGTGCGCTGAACGATGAGATTGCGCCCGCGATCGATGTCCTGCTTGCCCGGCGCTATGCTGGCGCTGCTGGTCGTGGGCAGCGCGGGGTTGAGATCGAGTGGGAAGGCGTTGACGCGCTCAACCCATGGCGCTTTGCGTTGGCCAATGCCGTGGGTGAGCCGATCCCAGAGGCGCTTTTGCAGGATATTCCAGCCTATTATCAGCGCGCTGGGGCAACCATGGCGATGGCGCCACTTGGTGAGCGAGCCGATTATGCAGCGCGCGCGGCAAGCGAAGGCATTTTCTCTGCGCGTGCGATGGTCGATCTCTACAGTGCAGTCTACGCCAATGATGGCGTGAGCGGCGAACCCAATGAGCGCGCACGCCAACTGCGCACCGCCTATATCGCTCAGGACCCCAGTGCCCGGATCGCCGCGATGCAAAGCCTATGGCTGACGGACCAAAATGGGGACTATGGCGCGCATGTTCTGACAGCCTATGCCGCCGCGCGCATCGTTCCGGCTGAAGCCTATGCGGCAAACGCCGATGAGCTCATCGCATCCATGCTTATGGCAGGGCTGGACCGCGATGCCGCGGCATGGGCGCCGATTGTGGCAGATGGCAGCCAAGGGTGGGCCTTGCTCGCTCTTTCGACAGCGCAATATGGCGAAGTTACCCAATCTGCGCTCGACACATTTGTTGATAACGATGCGAGCGAGGATCAGCGGCGGTCGCGCTTTTTGATCGCAGGACTGGCCGGGCTTGGCCGCATAAATGCCGATGATCTGGGCGCGTTTGAGAACCGGCTCTCGCTCAATCTCGCTAAGACATCGCGTTGGACTCAAGTCATTGAGCAAGCCGGGGAGCTGCGCAATCCAGGCTTGACTGCGATGCTTGTGGGGCTCGGCATGCAAGGCGAAAGCTGGTCTCAGATGACACCGCTGCATCTCTATCATATCGTCCAATCGCTTACTCGGGCGGGGCTAGAAGCCGAGGCGCGCATGATCGCAGCGGAAGCTGTTGCGCGGGGTTGAAGCCGATCGCCACCCACCATGTCTGAGGCGACGCGCGCATTTCTTGACATGCTGAGCTCTGAACGCGGCGCGGCTGCCAACACGCTTGCGGCGTATGCACGCGATTTGGCAGGGGTTGAAGAAGAGATTGGCAGCTTGGCAGATGCAAGCCGCGCTCAGGTGGCCAAGCTCGCCGCTGTTTGGGCGCCGCTTGCTCCATCGACTGTTGCGAGAAAGGCCTCCGCACTGCGCCAATTCTTTGCCTTTGCAATGGATGAGGGCTGGCGCGCAGATGATCCATCGGGGGCATTGCCCAATCCGCGCCAGAGACGACCGCTTCCCAAAGTCCTGAGTCACAGCGACATCGAAGCCTTGTTCCAACGCGCCGAGCTTGAAGCCTCGGCGGGTCGCGCGGCGCCGATCCGGCTTCTGGCGCTGATCGAGCTGCTTTACGGCTCAGGGCTGCGCGCGAGCGAACTTGTCGCACTGCCGGTCGTCGCCTTGCCGCGCGATGCACCGATCATGACAATCACAGGCAAGGGCGATCAATCGCGGATTGTCCCCATCAGTGAGCGAGCAAAAGACGCCGTCTCCGCCTGGCTCAAGGTGCGCC
>JBCBOW010000292.1:0-3486 GCA_039821045.1 Pseudomonadota bacterium | reverse complement strand
AGTGCGGGCTTCGAAGCGCTTTATGAGCCTCGCGCGCAACGCCGCTTTGCATTCTGATCCTGAGCGCTTTGGCTTGCTTTATCGGCTGCTCTGGCGGCTGCAATCGAACCCGCGCTGTATGGAGGATAAGGCTGACCCGGATGTGCGCCGGGTTGAAGAGCTCGATAAATCGGTGCGCCGGGACAGCCACAAGATGCATGCATTCGTGCGCTTTCGTGAAGTGCGCAGCGAGGACGGGGCGGAGCATTACGTCGCGTGGTTCGAGCCCGATCATCACATTGTGCGCGCCAATGCCGGCTTCTTCATGCGTCGCTTTGCCAATATGAACTGGTCGATCCTGACCCCGCGCGGCTGTTTGCATTGGGACGGTACCGTGATGCGCGAAAGTGGTCCGGCGCGCCGCGAAGATGCGCCCAGCGGTGATCCGGTCGAAGAGCTGTGGAAGTCGTATTATGCCTCGATCTTCAATCCTGCGCGGCTGAAGGTTGGCGCAATGCTGGCGGAAATGCCCAAGAAATACTGGAAGAACATGCCTGAGGCTGAGCTGATCCCTGAGCTTATCGCTGGAGCGCAGCGCCGCGAGGCGGGAATGGTTGCAGCAGGCGCGCGCGAAGAACGCCAACGCCCGCAAAGCCTTGAAGCGATTGCGCAAGCGATCAGCGTGTGCCGCGATTGCCCCATCGCTGAATGCGGGACACACGCGGTGATGGGCGAAATGATGGGCGAGGGGCCTTCAGCGGCGTCATTGATGATCGTTGGCGAGCAGCCGGGCGATCAGGAGGATCAAGAGGGCCGCCCGTTCGTCGGGCCCGCCGGGCAATTGCTTGATGAGTATTTGGTGGGCGCAGGCATTGATCGCAGCGCGGCCTATGTCACCAATGCCGTCAAACACTTCAAGTTCACCTGGAAGGGCAAGCGGCGCCTGCACCAAAACCCGAGCGCCAAAGAGATCGACAGCTGCCGTTGGTGGCTCGAAGCCGAGCGCGCTGTGGTGCGCCCACGTCTCGTCTTGGCGCTGGGCGCGTCTGCTGCGCGCGCGATGCTTGGCAAGACAGTGAGTGTATCGAAGGCCCGCGGTCGATCGCTTGCGCTTGAGGATGGATCAGAGCTGTGGGTGACGGTGCATCCGTCCTATCTGTTGCGGCTCGAGGGGGCTGCGCGCGAAGAGCAGGCGGCCAGATTTGCAAGCGATCTTGCGGCAGTGAAAGCGCGGCTCTTGGAACTCTCGGCGTAAAATGCCTGACGCTCCGCTTACCCCTGACAAACGCACACTCGAGATTGATCCCGATCTCGTCGAAGCGCCCCCGCGCAGCGCTTTTGTTGAGCTTGGCTTGGTGAGCTGTTTCAGTTTTTTGCGCGGCGCTTCGGACGCGGTGGATCTCGTGATGACCGCGCGCAGCCTTGGCTATGATGCGATCGGGATTGCCGATGCGAACAGCTTTGCCGGTGTGGTGCGCGTTCACACAGAGGCTGCAACGCTTAAGCTGCGGCCCGTGATCGGCACTCGGATTGAGACAGTCGAAGGCCTTGCTTTCCTCGCATACCCCAGAGATCGGGCCGCTTATGGGCGCCTGTGCCAGTTGATCAGCGCTGGGCGCATGCAGACGCTTTCAGGCGAATGGCAGGAAAAGGGCGTGTGCGAGATCAGCCTGGCGATGCTGGCGCAGCATGCTGAGGACGTGCAGCTGATCCTGCTCCCGCCGCAAGACTTGGACGCTCGCTTCACCGTGCCTGATTGGGCGAGCAATGTGGTTGCGCTGGATGGCAGTGAACGGCGCGGGGCGGTGACGGGCACGCTGGGGGAGGTGCTGGCGCATCTGGTGGCCGGCCTGCCAACCCTTAAACACCTTGCGGCGAGCTATCTCTATCGCGGAGACGATATCGCGCGGATCGACCGGATCGACGCTCTGGCGCGCGAAAACGGCCTCACCCTCCTGGCGACCAACGATGTCCACTACCACGCACCTGAACGCCGCCCTTTGCAGGACGTGATGACCGCAATCGCGCACAAGACGACCGTGGCAGAGGCTGGACACTTGCTCAACGCCAATGCTGAGCGACACCTTAAAGCGCCTCAGGAAATGGTGCGTCTGTTCGCACGCTGGCCGCACGCGATCCGTGCCGCGCGCGAGGTCGCGGATGCGTGCACCTTCAGCCTCGACGAATTGCGTTATGAATATCCCGAAGAGATCTACCCACACGGCCAGTCCCCGCAGGAATATCTCGAAAGCGAGACCTGGAAGGGCGCGGATTGGCGCTATCCCGAAGGGGTTCCGGATGGGGTTCGGCAAACCTTGCAAAAAGAGCTGGCGCTGATCGGGAAAATGGACCTCGCGCGCTATTTTCTGACGATCAAGGACATCGTCGATTTCGCCCGCAACGAGGTCTCCCCGCCGATCCTGTGCCAGGGGCGCGGCTCTGCGGCCAATTCGGCGGTGTGCTATTGCCTCGGCATCACCAGCGTTGACCCGGCCAAGCACGCGCTGCTGTTTGATCGCTTCATCTCTGAGGATCGCAAAGAGCCACCTGATATCGACGTTGATTTCGAGCATGAGCGGCGCGAGGAGGTGATCCAATACATCTATCGCAAATATGGCCGCCACCGCGCTGGGCTAACGGCAACGGTGATCCATTATCGCCCGCGCATGGCGATCCGCGAAGTCGGCAAGGCGATGGGTCTGTCCGAGGATGTGACCAGCGCACTCTCACGCACCGTTTGGGGTGGGTGGGGCCGCGAGATCAGCGAGAAGCACGCTGCGGAAACGGGCATGGATGTATCCGATCCGCACTTGAAGCGCGTGCTCAAGCTGACAGAGCAAATGATCGGAATGCCGCGCCATCTCAGCCAGCATGTGGGCGGTTTCATCCTTACCGAAGGCGCGCTGACGCAGACGGTGCCGATCGGCAATGGCGCGATGCCTGATCGCAGCTTCATCGAGTGGGACAAGGACGATATCGAGGCGCTAGGCATCCTGAAAGTCGATGTGCTTGCGCTGGGCATGCTGACGTGCATCAAGAAGTGTTTGGACCTGCTCGAAGACCATCATGGCCGCGCGCTTTCGCTTGCCACTGTCCCGCGTGAAGATGCCGAGACCTATGCGATGCTGCGTAAAGGGGATTCGCTCGGTGTCTTCCAGGTCGAAAGCCGCGCGCAGATGAATATGCTGCCGCGCCTGCGCCCACGCGAATTTTATGATTTGGTGATCCAGGTGGCGATTGTCCGTCCCGGGCCGATTCAGGGAGATATGGTGCACCCTTACCTCAAGCGTAGGCGAGGAGCAGAGCCAGTGCAGATCCCTGCGCCATCGCCGCAATATGGCCCGCCCGATGAGCTTTCCAGCATTCTGGAGCGCACCTTAGGCGTCCCGATTTTCCAAGAACAGGCAATGAAGATTGCGCTTGATGCGGCCAAGTTCTCCTCCAAGGAAGCCAATCGGCTGCGCAAAGCGATGGCAACTTTCCGCTCGCGCGGCATGGTGGATGAGC
>JBCBOW010000291.1:0-3500 GCA_039821045.1 Pseudomonadota bacterium | reverse complement strand
AGAAAGGGCGAAATCGGTGCCGGAAACTCTTGCGCAGCTGTTTGATCCGGGCGCTCTGGCGATCGTCCTCGCGGGCACTCTTATTGCAACCACAGCGCGATGCGGATGGCGTGATCTGAGCATTGCGGCGCGCGCGGTCACACGATTGGGCCGGAGCGAGTTTGATAAAGACGCCAACCGCGCAGCGCTTGCGAAAACGGTCGCGGCAATCCAGCGCGCCGGGCTCTTGGGTGCCGATGCGCCTTCGCCCCCTGATCGCGCGCTTGCCGCTCAGATCGATGCGCTTTTGCGCAGCGGGTCTTTTGATGCCCTGCACGCGATCCGGCGAGCAGACCGCGCCGCGCGCGAAGGCAACCGGGCATCCGCGATCCGCGTGTTTGAATATGCCGGCGAGCTGGCCCCGGTCTTCGGCCTCGTCGGGACCTTGTTTGCGATCACTCAGCTCGCCCCAGCTGCCAGCGCCGATCCCACTGAGGCGACGCTGGCTGCGGTTGCGACGGCGGTGCTCTCTTCGCTTTACGGTGTGCTCACCGCGCATATCATCTCCATCCCCACCGCGCGCGCGATCGAACGCAAAGGCGAACGCGAGGAAGCGGCGCGCGCGCAGCTGATCGAGTGGCTCGAAACCGAGGCCATGGCTGCGCCGGGCGGGCGGGTAACCCGGCTGCGCGATGTCGCTGGCGCCCGCTCCTGATCGCGGCGTGATACAAGGCTGGGAGGCGAGACGAGCATGAACCGAACGTCCTCAAACTGGCAGCTCATTCTGGCTGACCTTGCGCTGATCCTGTTCCTGGTTGCGCTGATCGCGCTGATCGGAGGGGATGCAGATGAAGCGGAAGCCGCCGCTCGCACTGTAAAACCAGACTTTCAGGGGCCAGCGCACGCGATCTATCGCCCCGCGCCTGATGCGCCTCCGCTTCAAGACTGGCTTGCGCAGCAATCGCTCGATCCGCGCGCGATGCTGACTATCAGCGTAAGCCATCGGCCCGGGCAAAGCGATGCAGCCTGGGCTTCGGCTTGGGACCTGGCGCAGGGCGCGCGGGCAAGCGGCGTTGCTGTTAGAGTTGTGATCGAAGAAGGCGAGAGCGAAGAGATTTTGGCAACGCTCGCCTTTGATGCGCCCAGCGCTGTTGCATTAGCCGAAGCGGTCGACGAGCCAGAGTGACACAAGGCTCGGCGACCGCCACGGCAATAAGCGTAATGGAAGAAGCAAGGCGCGAATTAGAGCGAGACGATCTTGTTTCGGCCGCCTTCCTTGGCCTGATACAGCGCGGCGTCTGCGCGGGCCAAAGCGCTGCGCGGATCGCTCTCTTCTGTAACGTCAGCAATTCCGCCTGAAAAAGTCACTTTGCCAAAGGGCTTGCCGGTTTCCCGGTTCATCATCTGTTTGGCAGCTATGGAGCGGCGCAGGCCATCGAGCTTGCGCCAGGCTGCGTCTTTATCGAGACCATAGAAAAGCAGGACAAACTCCTCGCCGCCGTGACGCGCAACAAAGCATTGGTTTGACGCGATCTCGTTCATTGTGCTGGCTACCGCGCACAAAATCCGATCGCCTGCGTCGTGGCCATGCGTGTCATTGACGAGCTTGAAGTGATCGATATCGCAAAAGGCAACGCACAAGGGCTCGCCTCGCGCGCGCGCGCTGGCGTTGTCCGATGTCAGTCGCCGCTCAAACGCGCGCCGATTGGGCAAGCGTGTGAGATGGTCAATATCCGCCTCAGCCCGAGCCATGGCGAGGTTTTCGCGAAGCATCTCGGTTTCCTTCTGGCTGCGCTCCATCGCTTTTTCGACTTGCTCGATCCGCTCCAGCATAACGCGCGAAAGATCGACGAGGCCTGAAATATCCGCGCGGCTTGCTCCATCATCGGAGATGCTCGTGGCGACATCATCCATAGCGGCGATCTGAGCGCCAATCGCACCGCGATGATCACTGGTTTCGTCATGCGCAGATTTGGCCGTTTGCACGAACCGGATAAGCGAATACTCTAGCTGATCGCTCAGCTTTTCGAGCTCGTTGATCCGGTCATTGATTTCAGGATCCAGCCGCACAACCGTATCCAGCCAACGCTGATCGATGGGCTCTCCGCTGATTTCGCGCGCGGCGAAGGCCTGAGCGAGCGGCGCGCTGCTCCCGGAAAGGGCGCTGCAAATGGCGCCGAGATTGTGGCTGTTGACGGACAAGCCATGGCGCAGGGTGAATTGGGAGATGCGGTCAAGCAGGTCATGCCGCGCCTCCTGGACAAGCGGCGAAACCTTAGGCGGCGCCTCCAGCATGGTGTTGCTTGGCGCAGCGTTTGCGCTCGCGTCTCCAGAGCGAAGAACACGGCGCGCCGAACTGTTCATCGTAGGCATGGGGCAGCAAATACTCTTTGGATTATATTTATGCAGTTGCGACGCCTTACTTATCGGTCAGGGGTACTAAATTGGTGACTTTGGCACCATGAGGGATCGCCCTTAATGCTGCCGCTGCCCCGCTTGGCATGGTGTTTGCTGCACACTGATCTGTCTTGCGCGCGCTGGCGATTATGCTCGTGGCTGAGAGCAAGGCTGACAACACAGGACCTGTTAGGATAGCCCATGCGTCTGCTCCAATCCCTTCTCTCCAAGTCTGGTTCAACACTGACTGCGCTTGGCTTTGCTCCGATCGCCGCGATCATGATGAGCCCGCTTTTCGGGCCGGCTCTGGCCGCTGGGAAGACGGGGGCTGCGATGATTGATCCATCGGAGATCGATCGCGCTGTCAGCAGCTTCACCGGCGCGGCGATCGGCGAGATGGGCGGAGCGCGCGCGCCGGCTGATCGCCGATTGCGCCTCTCAGCCTGCGCCAAGCCGCTTCAGACCAGCTGGCACGGACGTTTGAAGAGCACTGTAAAAGTCGAGTGCGCTGGCCCCACCGGATGGCGAATATTCGTCGCGACACGCCCCGCTCCTCAAGCGCAGAAACCAGCGCTTGGCCCGCTCATCAAACGCGGCGATCCTATCACGGTGATGGTGCGCGGGCGCGGCTTTAGCGTCCAGCAATCGGGCGAGGCGATGGAAAACGGTCGTGTGGGCGATTGGATCGGCATTCGCACATCGCGCCGCGGTGAGCCTGTGCGCGCCCGGATTGAGCGCCCCGGTCTGGCGATTATCCCCGTGGGTTGAGCCCAGCGCCGCGCCGCAAAGACGATTCGTGAAAAAAGGCTTGCCGCAGGGCTTAAAATGCAAGTCGGACGCCCGTTCTGCCAATCAGACACGTGAACTGGAGACTATAGATGTCCTCTTTCGAACTGAGCAAATTGCAGGGAGTGAGTGCACCGCGCGCGCTGACGACGAGCGATCGCGCAAAGCTCGAGACGGGCTCGGGTGAGCGCGTTTCAGGGCCGTTGGACGCCGCTGCAAAGCCGGGCGTTGCCTTGGAGATTGGCACCAGCCTGGAAGCCGGTCAGCCGCCGATCAACGCGGAAAGGGTTGCTGAAATCCGCGAGGCGCTGCGCGATGGAAGCTACCCACTTGTCCCC
>JBCBOW010000290.1:0-3513 GCA_039821045.1 Pseudomonadota bacterium | reverse complement strand
CGTTGAAAGGGCCAGCGTCCCGGTCGCTCTCCATCGCATCGATGATTTCGCTGCGCGTAAACCAGCGCGCTTCTTCCAGCTCTTCAACGTCGAGTGTGATTTCGGTCTCGTCGGTCTGGCAATAACAGCCAATCATCAGCTGACTGGGAAATGGCCACGGCTGCGTCGCAATATACTCGACATTGCGCACGATAAGACCTGCTTCCTCGAACACCTCGCGGGCCACCGCTTCTTCAATGCTTTCCCCCGGTTCAACAAAGCCGGCAAGGGCAGAGAAATTGCGCGGAGGAAAGCGCGGCTGACGACCAAGGAGCAGGCTACCGCCCTCCAATGCTGTGTTTTCAATCAGCATGATCGTAACCGGGTCGGTGCGCGGAAAGTGGTCAGCGCCGCAACTGTCGCAATGGCGTTGCCAGCCGCCTTTCGTAATCTTGGTCGGCGCGCCGCAATTGGCGCAAAACCGATGGCGCGCGTGCCAATCGACAAGACTGCGAGCCCCGCCATAAATGGCAAGGTCAGCAGGCGAGAGTTGTTGGATCGCTGTCCATGCGCGCGGCATCGCATAAGCGGGTCCGGTCGCGCCTTGGTCAGGGACAGCGGCAAAGCAAGCACGCTCCTCAAGCATGCCCAGAAACACAAGATCAGCTTCTTGCGGGATATCCGCCAAGGTGCCCCAAAGCAGACCGCCCGCGTCATCCATCTGCGGCAGGAGGCCATCAAGCAGCAGAACGCGCGCGCGCCAGTTCATCAGCGCGCCGAGCTTTTCCGGATCCACCCGGATCTGATCAGCGCGATCGATCGGCGAGCCAGCAAACGCAATCGGCGCCATGGGCGTCAATTGCGCGAGCGGGACCGGAAAGGCGGTGTCAGCCATTATGCGGCTTTGGCGGCTTGCATCGCTTTCATGTCAGCCTCGAGCGCTGCGAGATACTCATCGCGCACCGGATAGACATCGCTCGGCATATACTGCGTCCAAAGGCCGGTCCGCAGCTTCATGCCAAAGTCGACCGCGCCCAGAGTACCGGCGGCCCCGCCCCAGCCAAATGTGTTGTTAAGCGAGCGGCCGCCGGCACCATGACCCTGGCCCTCCATCCACGAGCCTGTGAGATCGACCGTCTTGGGCACGAGGTTTGAAGCGCCAACACGCACCGCAAGCTCGCTCATCACGCGCGTGCCATCAATCGTGCCATAGCCAAGCAACATGCGCAGGAAGCGGTCATAGTCTTTGGGGCTCGAGACGAGATCAGCGCCGCCCATCGGCGCACTGGGTGCATCGAGATAGACCGAGCTTGAAGCCATATCGAGCGGCAGCACGGTGGTCCCAAGCACGCCGTAATTGTCGGTCAGGCGTGTGATCTCGCTTTGCGGGACGCGGAAGTAGGTGCTCGTCATGCCGCAGGGATCAAACATGCGAGTTTGCAGGAAGCTGGGGTAGCTCATCCCGGAGGCAACCTCGATCACACGGCCGAGCAGATCGATACTGGCTGAATAGCTCCATTTGGTCGCGGGCTGATACATCAGCGGCAAGGTCGCAAGCCGGTCGGCCCAGACCTCAAGGCTCGGCGGCGGGGTGACATCGGGGAAGCCGGGGATCGGCAAACGGCTTACGCGTCCACTGATGATGCCATTATCCTGGAAGGCCTTGAGTAGCGGACCCTTCGACGTAATCCCGTAGCCAAGGCCGGAGGTGTGCGTGAGCAATTGACGGATCGTGATCGGGCGCTCAGCCGCGACAGTGTTTTCCAGCGGGCCTTCTGGATCGACCAGCACTTGCATGTCTTTGAACGCCGGAAGCACTTCGGAAACCGGCATATCAAGACCAAGCTTGCCTTCGCTGATAAGCATCATGACGGCCATGCCGGTTATCGGCTTAGTCATTGAATAAATGCGATAAAGCGAATTTTCATCGACATCGACGGCGCTGCCCATGGCAAGCTTTCCACCGCCGACGGTGTGGGCGTGATCCTCCTGGCGCCAGCCAAAGGTGAGGAACATATTCGCGACCTTGCCCTGATCGACATAGCGCTTTGCCAGCGCTGCAACATTGGGCCAGCTTTCATCAACGTTATGCGCCAGAAGCGAGCGCCCCATCGGCAAACCCGAAAGCGCTGCGCCAGCCGCCACATAGCCGCTGGTGCGAAACAAAGAGCGGCGCGAAATTTCTGGAGCGAGCGCAGGTTCGTTGAATGAACGGTAAGCCATGTTTGCGGAATCTCCCAAGTCGAATTGTTAACGCCACACTTGGGGCAGTTGCCCGGCATGGTCAATCGCCAGACGTGTCTTCAAGGCTTGATTTTGACAGGTGTAGTAGCCATATAACACACATGTTCAATCTTCTCTCCTGGCTGCTCGGCCTTATTTCGCTCGTGATCGTTATTCCGGCGACGATCCCTTTCTTGGGCGCGATCAATTGGCTGGCCCTGCCCATCATCGCGCTGGGCGTGGTGTTTGGCGCGCTTTCATCTCACAACAGTGGGCGCAATTTCTGCCTTATCGTGCTGCTGTTGGCGGGCGCGCGCCTGATGATCGGTGGCGGGATTATTTAGATCTCTGCGCCACCGCGAGGCGAGCCGCCTTTGCAAACAGCGTCGGTAAGCCCGCTTCATCAAGCGCGCTGATCGGCCACCATTCGCCCTTTCCCGCAGGCTCGGCTTGCACCTCGGCGCGGCTCACAGACAGCATCAAATGCGCATGCGTGAACGTATGGCGAATAGCGCCGAGGCTGACCCATTCAGTATCAAGAGGGGGCATTCCAGAACCATCTGCGCGCGCGCTCCAGCCATCGTCGGGCAAGGCGCGCATCCCGCCGAGCATCCCTTGAGACGGGCGTGTAATGAGCCAGACCTCACCCTCTCTCTCGATCCAAAACGCCATGCCCTTGCGCTCAGGCTTTGCCTTTTTGGCTGGCTTCACCGGCAGGCGCTCAGGTTCGCCGGTGCGACGCCCTTCACACATGTCATGCAAGGGACACAGCAAGCAGCGCGGAGACTTGGTCGTACAAATGCTTGAGCCCAAATCCATCAGCGCTTGAGCAAAATCACCAGCGCGCTTTTGCCGCGTGACCTCATCGGCACGGGCTCTGATCGCTTTGCGCGCCGCTGGTAAAGGCTCATCAATCGCAAACACACGGGCCATCACCCGCTCAACATTCGCATCCACCACCACCGCACGCTCGCCAAAGGCAATCGCTGCGATCGCGGCGGCGGTGTAGGCCCCGAGGCCCGGCAGCTCCCTCAGCTCCGCCTCGGTCTCCGGAAAGCCGCCACGCCGCGCCACCTCACGCGCGCATTTCACGAGGTTTCGTGCGCGCGAATAGTAGCCCAGCCCGGCCCACGCGGACATGATTTCATCCTCGCTCGCCTGTGCAAGCGCCTCAACGCTCGGCCAAACTTGAGTGAATTTGGCAAAATAGGGCTTCACCGCCGCTACCGTCGTTTGCTGAAGCATGACCTCAGAAAGCCAGACGCGATAGGGCCACGCGGGATCGCTCGGCCTCGGCGCGCCTGGTGGACT
>JBCBOW010000289.1:0-3523 GCA_039821045.1 Pseudomonadota bacterium | reverse complement strand
CGATTTCATGCGCAAGCTGTTTGCGCAGGAAATCGGGCGCGGCGCGGCTGAGGAAAATCTGCGGACCGCGGTTGTTGCGCTCGACCTTGGTGATGAGCGCACGCACACGCTCGCCCACGCGCGCGGCTTCGCGCGGGATCTGCTGATCGCGGCGGATAACGCCTTCAGCGCGGCCGAGATTGACGATCACATGGCCAAATTCGACCGACTTGATCACGCCGGTGATGATCTCGCCCGCGCGGTCCTTGAATTCTTCGAACTGGCGCTCACGCTCAGCGTCGCGGACCTTCTGGAAGATCACCTGCTTGGCTGATTGTGCATCGATGCGGCCCAGATCAACCGGGGGCAGCGGGTCCACGATGAAGTCGCCGATTGCCGCACCTTCCTGAAGCTTTTGCGCTTGCTTGAGATCGACCTGCTTGAAGTAGTCCTCAACCTCTTCGACCACCTCGACCACGCGCCACAGCGTCAAATCGCCGGTCTGCGGATCTAGCTTGGCGCGAATGTCGTTCTCTGCCCCATAGCGATTGCGCGCGCTTTTCTGGATCGCTTCTTCCATCGCTTCGATGACGATCGACTTGTCGATCATCTTCTCAGATGCGACCGAATTTGCGATCGCGAGCAATTCTGCCTTGTTAGCGGAAATGGCGCTGGCCATTAGCTGTCTGCCTTCTCTTCTTGGTCCGGGCTTTCCGGATCTTCTTCGATTGTGTCTGCGCCGCTCGCATCGAGCGGCTTGGTTGCAGCGATCAGCGCGTCTGTGAGGACGAGCTTGGCTGCGTGAATTTTGTCGCGCGGCAGCTCCACCGCGCCCATCTTGGCTTCGTCCATGGCGACCACGCCGCCTGCAAAACCGGTCAGCTCGCCTTTGAACACGCGCTGAGCCTTTTCCTCGCCGGTCCAGCCTTTTTGCATCACAATGCGTGCTTCATGGCCGATCCACTGGGTAAAGTCCTTGTCCCGCGTCAAAGGGCGATCAATACCCGGAGAGGAAACTTCCAGATGATACGCGCCTTCAACCAGCACTTCGCCCGCCTCTTCGCGCACATCAATCAGCTCTGAAACGCGGCGCGAAAGCTCGGCGCATTGCTCGATCACGAGCTGCCCCGTCGCCGGGTCTTCGGCCATGATCTGAAGCGCCTGGCCGCCCTCTCCAGCCTCGGATTGCATCATCTGCACGCGCACGAGTTCAAACCCCAAGGCTTTCGCTTCGGGTTCGACCAATTCAATCAGGCGCGTCAGATCGGTCATAAGCGGTGTTGCAAGTCTCCGTATCGCTGCGGCAACAGAGCATCTGTGGCCGGCCCCTCACGGCGCCAGCCTCTCACTGTTTCGACGATGTCGGGATGCGAGCCAAGTAGGGGCTCAGCGAGCCAATGGCAAGAGCTCTTTCACGCCAAATGCCCCATAAACGACCCTCAGGCGCGCGCCTTTGGGCTAGTAGCGCCGTGCCCCGTTCACCCACGCACGTACATCATCCATCAGCGCGCGGCGTTTGGCATCTTCAAAGGTCTCGGCATATCGGCGCGCGTGGAGCACCATTTCTTCTTCGAGAAGACCCTCAAACTCCAGACCATTGGCTCCCTCGCTGCGGCGTTTGACGGTGGCGAAAACCTCATAATCGACAAATCGCAAAAACACCGGATCGCCGACGTCAAGCGGCGTTTGAATACCAACTTGCGCGCCAGACCGCGACAGATCGAGCAGCACGCAGCGCGTCGTTGCATAGATCGTCACGATTTTCGCAGGGATTGAGAGCCGCAATCGCGCTGCGGCGCGGCGGCCTGTGTTGGGGATGGGCTTGGCATCAGACGGCTCACGAGGTGGCGCAACAGGCGCCTGCATTGCAGCAGCAGCGTTCATCGCGGACGCTCGCGGCACCCGCGCGCGCTGCGACAGGGCAGACTTGAAGAGCGGCTGATCACGGCGATCTTGCAAGAGTGAAAGAAATGAGCCTGGCATAGTCGCCAAGCATGCAGACGTCCGGTGAAAACCACGCGTTGGCTAAGCTAAGCATTGCTGCTTAGCCCGCCTGCATCAAAGCGGGCTAAATGGCACGCTCATCATCGGTATCGCCATTGACCCATTTGCGCGCCGTCTCAATCAATTGCCGGCGTTCGCGTTGTTCGAAGTTTTCATAATAGCGGCGGATTTCAAGCACGGCTTCTTGGCTGATTTCCTCTTCGAATTGCAGCGCATTAAGGCCAAATTCGCTACGGGTCACAATCGCGAAGGCATTGATCTTGCCGCACCTCAAAAACCCGCTTTCCCCTTCCCGAACGCTGTGCAGGATCGCCACCAGAGCGCCGGTGCGGGAAAGATTGAGGAGGATACAATTGTGCGTGCGCTCGATCGCGGTGAAGCGCGCTGGCAAGCTCAGGCGAAGACGCGCCGCTCCTCGGCGTCCAACGATGCCCCCCTCGGGCAAAGCGCCTGGATCGCTCATCAGGTGCAGATTGCTGCGCTCTGCCAGCTGGGCGAGCGCTGCGGCCTCGTCGATCTCTTCGTCCCCGTCAGCGTCAAGCGCGGCGGTGTCGCTCGCTCGGGGCTCTTGCTCGGGTGAGGAGAGCGGATCGCTTGGGAAAACTGCGTCCCAATCGGTGGGGTCGCCGTGCAATTCGGTGGGCATGCGCTCGCTCATGAATTCGCCTCGACTGGAAGAACCGAGACGCTGATCATCCATGCGGCCTGCTCAGACGCGTCCACCATAAATGTGGCATCTTCTATCAATGCAAACACGGCCGGCATAATCAGCTCTTTAATCCTTGTTCCTTCTCGCCCATCACGCAGGACTATCGGACAAGGGTTATTTTTCCCTTAGGGAACCATGGCACCTGCTAGTGGCCGGAGCAGGGCGCGTTTGTCATCTATTGACCGAGAGCCTCTGCCGTTTTGGGAGCCGCGCCGTAATCGCGTCTTTGTCCATCGGTGAAGAATACCTCCCAGACAACGCCATCGGGATCGCGGGTCCAGCTCTTGAAGGAATGCGCATAGCAGCACTGCGTCTCGCCCTCGTGGAACGCGGGCGCATCAGCGGCGGCGATCTTCTTGCGGATGTCTTCAAGCTCTGCATCATTTTCGGCCTGCAGCCCAACATGCGCGACCCCTGTTGGCCCGTCGCAGCCCTGGCCACACGCGCCCGCAGGCTCGATGGAGAAATTGATGAAGGGATCATCGAGCATCCACTTGCGATAGTCCGCTTCGCTGACAGTCGGCTCCGCACCGAACATATGGCTGTAGAACCGCGTCGAGGCGTCAAGATCGGACACGCGCAGATTGATGTGAAAACGCTTCATGATGGAATTCCTTGAGCAAGGGTTTCGATGAGCTGCGCTTCGGCGGCATCGCCCGCACAGCAATTGGTGAGCAGGTAGACGATTAGCGCTCGCATCGCGGCGTAGTCGGCGGTGTAGATGATTGACCGGCCCTCGCGGCGCTCTGTGATAAGGCCCGCTTGCTTCAGCGTGGTGAGATGAAAGGAGAGCGAGCTTTTGGGCAGGCTCAATCGATCTGCAATCGCGCC
>JBCBOW010000288.1:0-3530 GCA_039821045.1 Pseudomonadota bacterium | reverse complement strand
GTCCGGCGGTCAGCAGCAACGCGTGGCGATCGCCCGCGCGCTGTTGCGCAACGCCGGACAATTGCGTGCCCCCTTCGCCAAGATACGTATCGAGCCCTCGCGGCAAGGCGCGCAGGAATTCCTCGGCATTGGCAGCCTGAGCCGCGCTCCAGATCTCAGCGTCGCTGGCATCCCACTTGCCATAGCGCAGATTGTCGCGGGCATCGGCGCTAAAGAGCACCCCGTCTTGCGGCACCAGAGCCAGCCGATCGCGCAGCTCTGCCGGGTCCGCCTGGGTCAGGGGGACGCCATCCAAACGGATCGTGCCGCTTTGGGGATCATAAAAGCGCTCAACAAGCTGGAACACGGTCGATTTGCCCGCGCCTGATGGGCCGACCAGCGCGACCGTCTCACCCGGCTCGATCTCCAAGCTGAAATCGGACAGCGCCTCGGTCTCCGGGCGCGCGGGATAGCGGAAGGTGACATTGCGAAACGAGAGGCTCCCGCGCGGTGGCACGGGCAAGCGCTCGGGCGTTGCGGGCGCATCAATCTGCGGCTTGGCTTCAAGCAGTTCTGCAAGGCGGCTCGCCGCGCCAGCACCCCTAAGCAGATCGCCATACACTTCGGTAAGCGCGCCAAACGCCCCTGCAACAATCGCTGCGCCGAAGATAAAGGCCACAATCGTCCCGCCGGTGATGTCGCCCGCGGCAACGCCCTCCGCGCCGCGCCACAAGAGCAGCACGATTGATCCGAAGATCGCCAGAATGATCAGCGCTGTCATGATCGCGCGCAAAACGATGCGTCGGCGCGCTGTATCGAAGGTGCGCTCCACCGCGGCGCCGAAGCGATCCGCCTCGCGCCCCTGCTGATTGAAGCTCTGCACGATCTTCATCGCGCTCAGCACTTCTGTCACCATCGCGCCGACGTCCGCGACCCGATCCTGGCTATCGCGCGAAATGGTGCGGATGCGCCGGCCAAAGACCACGATGGGTAAGATGATCCCCGGAATTCCGAGCGCCAGCCACAAGGTCAGCCCCGGCAGCAGCGTGAAGAGATAGATCATCCCGCCAATGCCGAGAAACACATTGCGCAGAGCGACAGAGACGGTGGTGCCCACCACAGTTTCAATGATCGCAGTGTCCGCTGTCATCCGGCTGGAGATTTCCTTGGGGCTGTTCTCTTCGTAAAACGCGGGCGAAAGCCGCATCAAATTGGCGTGCACCTTGCGGCGGATGTCTGCGACAACGCGCTCTCCGATCCAGCTGACGAAGTAAAACCGCGCCGCGGTGCCAAACGCGATAACGACCACCACCAGGCCCAGATAGCGAAACCAGCGCGCGATATCGCCAGCGCCCTCACCCGTTTCGCCAAAGCCGCGATCGACGATCAGTTGAACAACCTGCGGGATCGCGAGCGTTCCCACCGCTGTAACCGTAAGCGCGATCAGTGCCAGGACCACTTGCTGCGGATACTTCGCGGCTTCGCGATAGACCATCCGCAATGGGGCGAGCGAGCGAGATTTCGGCTCAGCGCCGCTTTCATCATCAGACGCCAAGTCAGACGCCGCACCGCTATCAGCGGGCGCCTCTGAGAGAGTGTCGTCGAGGTCTTGAGCAGGTATCTGCGAAATGTCGCTAGTCATGGAGCGCCTGACTTAAGACGGATCATCAGCAATTTCACGTGCAAAAATCACAGCGAGCGCCAGTTCGAGACACTGCCGCGTGCGATTGTGCATTGCACAATGGACTGCGAGCCTCCATTTACGCTGGCGATAAGGGGCCAAGAACGCCCGGCTTGAGAGATTGCCTTTGCACGTTGCATTCGGGATCATGCGCGCGTGGAGAGTAATGTCACTAAAAAGGGACACAGCCTAAGCGCTGCCCGGGACTGATTGAAGAATGGACATGTGTGCGCCGAATGGGATCGCGGCGCCTGCTCAAGGGGGCATTTGATGCTTTACCAGGCTTACGAACTGCAACGCAGCTGGCTCAATTCTGTGAGCGCGATGGCTTCCATCAGCTCTGAATTGCTGAGCAATCCAGCCAATCCGCTGGGCTATTCAGGCATGAGCGCAATGGCAGCCAACGCGCTTGACGTCATGGCGCACGCGACTGCGCACTATGGAAAGCCTGCCTTTGGCATCACCGAAGTCGAAGTCGACGGGAAGGTGCATCCGGTCGAAGAGGCCACCGTGGTCACTATGCCCTTTGGCGATCTCAAGCGCTTCCGCCACACCGGCCTGCCGGAGACATCGCCCCGCTTGCTGATCGTTGCCCCGATGAGCGGGCACTACGCGACGCTCCTTCGCGGCACCGTTGAGCGCATGCTGCAAGGCTGCATCGTCTACATCACCGATTGGGCCGATGCGAAAATGGTGCCGCTGCACGAAGGCCAATTCGATCTCGATGACTACATCGACTATCTGATACATTTTCTTGAGCAGGTACGCCTCGAAAGCGCCAACAAAGGTGGCGGGCGCCCGCATATGATGGCGGTGTGCCAACCCTCGGTCCCCGCCTTTGCCGCGACCGCGCTGCTGAACCAGCATAAGTCACCGGCAAGCCCGGAAACGCTGACGATGATGGGCGGCCCGATCGACACGCGCGAAAGCCCGACCAGCGTGAACAACCATGCTATGAAGCGTCCGATCGAATGGTTCCGCCAAAGCGTGATCGCGACTGTGCCCTTGAATTATCGTGGGGCCGGGCGCCGGGTCTATCCCGGCTTCATGCAGCTTTCCGCCTTCATGAGCATGAACCTGCAAAACCACATGATGAGCCACTATGAGATGTTCAAACATCTCACCGCGGGCGATCAGGACAGCGCGCAGGCGACCAAGGATTTCTACGACGAATATCGCAGCGTGTGCGACATGACGGCGGAGTTCTACCTCCAGACAGTGGAGGAGGTGTTCCAAGAGCACTCAATCCCCAACGGCACCTTCCGCCATAAGGGCGAAGTGGTGGACCTTACTGGGATTGAGCACACCGCGCTGCTCGCGATCGAAGGCGAGCGCGACGATATCTCCGGGCTCGGCCAGACCAAAGCGGCGCTCAAACTCGCGACCGGCTTGGACGAAAGCAAGAAGCGCTATTACATGGCCGAAGGCGCCGGGCATTACGGCATCTTCAACGGCAGCCGCTGGCGCAACAAGGTCGCGCCCGTAGTCGAGGAATTTATCGCCGAACATGGCTGATCGGCTCGCCGGAAGCCGGTTTGCGCAGCGCTTTGGGCTGACCACCCCCATCGCGCTGGCTCCCATGGCGCTTGCGAGCGGCGGCGAACTCAGCGCGGCATGCGCGAGGGCTGGCGCTTTGGGCCTGGTGGGCGGCGGCTATGGCGATCTCGACTGGACGCGCCGCGAATACACACATGCTCTGCGAGCGCTCGGCAACGACACGCAAGCGCTGGGCCGTTTGGGGTGCGGCTTCATCACCTGGAAGCTCGAGCAAAACCGCGAAGCGCTCGATTGGCTGCTTGATCAACCGCAAAAGCCCGCCGCGATTATGCTGTCTTTCGGTGATCCGACGCCCTTTGCGCGCGATATCGCC
>JBCBOW010000287.1:0-3539 GCA_039821045.1 Pseudomonadota bacterium | reverse complement strand
CCTTCACCTACGACGTGGTGCTCTATGAAATCGAGGACCAGGTGCGAAAGGAGAAAGCGCGTGTTCACAAGACCGCGACCTTCTCGGGAACAGTTCTTGCGAACGAGGTCAATGCCGGCGTCGAGAGCAAGCCGCTTTCGGGCGGCGAGATCGAGGCGATCAAGGTAGCATTGCTCGCGGAATAGCCTGCGAGTTCGGAGTGTGGCGACAAGTGGCCGGGACCGTTCCTAGGGACAGGTCCCGGCTTTTCTTTGCCTTATCTGCGCGCTCGAGCATCTCAGCCCACGTTGCGCATTGCAAGGCCGACGAAGGTAAACCATGTTATGGAGCGAAGGGCAGCGCGCCTCCTTGCCCTATCCCCTTGACGGGCCCGAACATTTCCGGAACAAACCTGCCGCATGAGTCTCACCAAAATTAGCGTTCGTGGTGCCCGGGAGCACAATCTCAAAGGTATCGATATCGATCTGCCGCGCGATAGCCTGATCGTGGTCACCGGCCTTTCGGGCTCAGGCAAATCGAGCCTCGCGTTTGATACGATCTATGCCGAGGGGCAGCGGCGCTATGTTGAGAGCCTCTCCGCCTATGCGCGCCAGTTCCTCGAAATGATGCAGAAGCCCGATGTCGAGCATATTGACGGGCTCTCGCCCGCGATTTCGATCGAGCAAAAGACCACCAGCCGCAATCCGCGCTCAACCGTCGCGACGGTTACCGAGATTTACGACTATATGCGCCTCCTATGGGCGCGCGTGGGAGTGCCGTATTCGCCTGCCACCGGGGAGCCGATCAGCGCGCAAACCGTCAGCCAGATGGTCGACCGGGTGATGGAGCTGCCCGAAGGCACGCGCGCCTATCTGCTCGCCCCGGTGGTGCGCGGGCGCAAGGGCGAATATCGCAAGGAGCTTGCCGAGTGGCAGAAGGCGGGCTTCACCCGGGTGCGGATCGATGGCGAGATGTACGGGATCGAAGACGCGCCTGCGCTCGACAAGAAGTTCAAGCATGACATTGAAGTGGTCGTCGATCGCCTGGCGGTGAAAGACGGCTTGCAGACGCGGCTGGCGGATTCGTTCGAAACGGCGCTGAAGCTGGCGGACGGGCTTGCTTACATCGATCTGGCGGATGGCGTGGTGCCCGGGCGCGAGGATGAAGCCGAAGGCGCCGCGGGTTCTAAGGGCGGAGCGATGAAGGGGGCAGGGATCCCCGCAAACCGCATCGTCTTTTCCGAGAAGTTCGCCTGCCCGGTCAGCGGCTTCACCATCGAAGAGATCGAACCGCGCCTGTTCTCGTTCAACAGCCCTCAGGGCGCGTGCCCCACTTGCGATGGGATCGGCGAGAAGCAGCTGTTCGATCCGCAATTGGTTATCCCAAACGAGGCTTTGACGCTGAAGCAAGGTGCGGTTGCGCCCTGGGCCAAGTCAAACCCGCCATCGCCCTATTATATGCAGGTTTTGACCTCGCTGGCGAAAGCCTATGATTTTGACGTCACGACGCCCTGGCGCGATCTGGAGCCTGATCAAAAGCTGATCATTCTGCACGGGACAGGCGGCATGCCAGTGCCGCTGACCTTCAAGGACGGGCGCAAGAGCTATACGGTCAACAAGCCGTTCGAAGGGGTGATCGGCAACCTCAACCGCCGCCTGGCGCAGACCGAAAGCGCGTGGATGCAGGAGGAGCTTTCCAAATTCCAGACTGCGCAGCCGTGCGAGGCGTGTGGGGGCAAGCGCCTTAACGAGAAAGCGCTGGCGGTGAAGATCCCAAGCGCCAATGGCCCGACCGACATCGCCGAGCCTACCGTGATGAGCGTGGCGGATGCGAAAGCGTGGTTCCTTGATCTCGACAACCATCTTAACGAGCAGCAGAGCCAGATCGCCAAGCCGATCCTCAAGGAGATCAACGAGCGGCTGGGCTTCCTCGACAATGTCGGGCTCGACTATCTCAATCTGGACCGCACGAGCGGCACGCTCAGCGGCGGGGAGAGCCAGCGCATCCGGCTTGCCAGCCAGATCGGCAGCGGGCTTTCGGGCGTGCTTTATGTGCTCGATGAACCCTCGATCGGCCTGCACCAGCGCGACAATGACCGGCTGCTGGAAACGCTCAAACGCCTGCGCGATCTCGGCAACACGGTGATCGTCGTCGAGCATGATGAAGACGCGATCCGCACCGCTGACCATATCGTAGACCTTGGCCCGGGCGCAGGCGTGCGCGGGGGCGAAGTGGTGGCGCAGGGCACGCTCAAGCAGATCATGAAGTCCAAGAAGTCGCTCACCGCGGACTATCTCACCGGGCGGCGCGAAATCGAAGTCCCGCAAGAGCGGCGCCAAGGCAACGGCCACAAGCTCACGGTCAAAGGCGCGAGCGCGAACAACCTCAAGAACGTCACCGCCTCGATCCCCCTGGGCACCTTCACCTGCATCACCGGCGTCTCGGGCTCGGGCAAGAGCTCCTTCACCATCGACACGCTCCACGCCGCCGCCGCCCGCGTGCTCAACGGCGCGCGCATTATCGCTGGCAAGCACGAGAGCGTCGAAGGCCTCGAATATTGCGACAAGGTCATCGAGATCGACCAGTCCCCCATCGGCCGCACCCCGCGCTCCAACCCCGCCACCTACACCGGCGCCTTCACCCAGATCCGCGACTGGTTCGCCGGCCTCCCCGAAAGCCAAGCGCGCGGCTACAAGCCCGGGCGCTTCTCGTTCAACGTCAAGGGCGGGCGCTGCGAAGCGTGCCAGGGCGACGGCGTCATCAAGATCGAGATGCACTTCCTCCCCGACGTCTACGTCACCTGCGAGGAATGCGGCGGCAAACGCTACAACCGCGAAACGCTGGAGGTGAAGTTCAAGGGCCACTCGATCGCCGACGTGCTCGACATGACGATTGAGGATGCGGAGGAATTCTTCAAGGCCGTGCCGCCCATCCGTGACAAGATGCGCATGCTGGGCGAAGTGGGGCTGGGCTATGTCAAGGTCGGCCAGCAGGCAACGACGCTTTCGGGCGGCGAGGCGCAGCGGGTGAAGCTCGCCAAGGAGCTGGCCAAACGATCAACCGGGCAGACGCTCTATATTCTGGATGAGCCGACGACGGGCCTGCATTTTGAGGATGTGAGGAAGCTCTTAGAAGTGCTGCACCGGCTGGTGGAGCAGGGCAATTCGGTGGTGGTGATCGAGCACAATCTCGACGTGATCAAGACCGCCGACTGGATCGTGGATCTGGGCCCCGAAGGCGGCGTGCGCGGCGGCGAGATTGTCGCGGAAGGGACGCCGGAGGACGTGGCGCAAGTGGAGCGGAGCTTTACGGGGGCGTATTTGAAGCCGATGCTGGCGAAGGCCGGGGCGCGGGAGGCGGCGGAGTAGTTGAGTTTGAAACATTATGCTTCGCGTCTTGGCGTCGCTCCTTCGGTCACGTGTTTGTGGGTCTCGTTCGATATGATATCTCGCTGCCGTCAATACACCTGATTGGTAGAAAGCACATAAATGCGAGAAGATATTCACAGGCCAACACTTCTTGACTGGAGCCAAGTCAAAACTGCCGTTTCGGCCGTGACA
>JBCBOW010000286.1:0-3544 GCA_039821045.1 Pseudomonadota bacterium | reverse complement strand
ACGATTAACCAGCTGGTCCGCAAGGGCCGCACTCCGCAGAAGGCCAAGTCCAAGGTCCCTGCGATGGAGCAGAACCCGCAAAAGCGCGGTGTCTGCACGCGCGTCTACACGACGACGCCGAAGAAGCCGAACTCCGCGCTGCGTAAGGTTGCCAAGGTGCGCCTGACGAACCAGCGCGAAGTCATCTCCTATATTCCGGGCGAAGGCCACAACCTGCAGGAGCACAGCGTTGTGCTGATCCGCGGCGGGCGTGTGCGCGATCTTCCGGGCGTTCGCTATCACGTCCTGCGCGGCGTGCTCGATACGCAAGGGGTCAAGGACCGCAAGCAGTCGCGTTCCAAGTATGGGGCCAAGCGTCCGAAGTGATCCGTCCGGGGGACGGGTCATCCTGAAAAGCTCGCGATGAGCGAGCGCCGTTCAGGATCCATGCCTCGTCCCGGTGGTGCGCGATCAAGAGAATTGAAAGGCCTCATCCAAGCCGCACGATAGACCCTGAACCAAGTTCAGGGTGACGGTCAGGGAGAAAGGTCCAAAGGAGACACAAATGTCACGTCGTCGTCGTCCCGAGAAGCGGGAAATTCTGCCGGATCCCAAGTTTGGTGATCAGGTGCTTAGCAAGTTCATGAACAACCTCATGCTCGACGGTAAAAAGGCCGTTGCCGAAGGGATTGTGTACTCAGCGCTCGATACGGTTGAAGCGAAAGCCAAGGCTGATCCGATGCAGCTGTTTCATGATGCGCTCAACAATGTGAAGCCGCAGGTGGAGGTTCGCTCGCGCCGTGTGGGTGGTGCCACCTATCAGGTGCCCGTTGAAGTTCGCCCCGAGCGCGCTCAGGCGCTGGCGATCCGCTGGCTGATCTCGGCCGCGCGCGGTCGCCCGGAAACCACCATGTCCGCGCGCCTTTCAGGTGAGTTGATGGATGCCGCCAACAACCGCGGCAATGCGGTCAAGAAGCGCGAAGACACGCACCGCATGGCGGATGCGAACCGCGCCTTCTCGCACTACCGCTGGTAAGCAGCGCTGGCGCGCGCATTGGGTGTGCAAGGCGGCTTTGCCAGAGCGCTTTCTCCCGCGCAATCGGGGATAGTCTGGCGAGCCGTCTTCAACCCGTCACACTTGTAACTATATGGGGCGCGATCCAATCACGGTTCGTCCCTTCCATCTGAGGAAATAATTATGGCCCGCGAGTATCCGCTGGAGCGCTATCGCAATATCGGCATCATGGCGCACATTGATGCTGGTAAGACCACCACAACCGAGCGCATTCTTTATTACACCGGCAAATCCTACAAGATCGGCGAAGTGCACGATGGCGCGGCGACGATGGACTGGATGGAGCAGGAGCAAGAGCGCGGGATCACCATCACCTCGGCGGCGACGACCACGTTCTGGAACGCTGAAGACGCCACGATGGACCCGATGTCGGAGCCCGAAGCTCTGCGTAACACGGATAAGCACCGGATCAACATCATCGACACGCCGGGCCACGTTGACTTCACCATTGAAGTTGAGCGTTCGCTGCGTGTGCTCGATGGCGCGGTCGCCGTGTTTGACGGCGTTGCCGGTGTTGAGCCGCAGTCTGAGACCGTGTGGCGCCAGGCTGACAAATATGGCGTTCCGCGCATGTGCTTCATCAACAAGCTCGATCGCACCGGCGCTGACTTCTACTATTGTGTGGACTCGATCGTCGAGCGTCTCGGCGCAACCCCGCTTGTGCTGTATCTCCCGATCGGCGCGGAAAGCGACCTCCAAGGCGTCGTCGACCTTGTCGGCAATCGCGGCATCGTGTGGGAATCGGAAGGCCTGGGCGCAAGCTACAAGCATGTCGAAATCCCCGCAGACCTCGCCGACAAGGCGGCTGAATACCGCGAGAAGCTGATCGAACTCGCCGTCGAGCAAGACGACGAAGTGATGATGGAGTATCTCGAAGGCAACGAGCCTGACGTCGCGACGCTCAAGAAGCTCATCCGCAAGGGCACCATGGAGCGCGCGTTCGTTCCGGTCCTGTGCGGCTCGGCGTTCAAGAACAAGGGCGTTCAGCCGCTGCTCGATGCAGTGGTTGACTACATGCCTTCTCCGCTGGACGTGCCCGCGATTAAGGGTGTGCTGCCCGATAGCGATGAAGAGGCCGAGCGTCCTTCGTCAGACGATGAGCCGTTCTCAGCGCTCGCGTTCAAGATCATGAACGATCCCTTCGTGGGCTCGCTCACCTTCACGCGCATCTATTCAGGCAAGCTCGAAAAGGGCTCGGTTCTGAACTCTGTGAAGGAGAAGAAGGAAAAGATCGG
Source organism: Pseudomonadota bacterium (assembly GCA_039821045.1). GTDB lineage: Bacteria > Pseudomonadota > Alphaproteobacteria > Sphingomonadales > Sphingomonadaceae > Erythrobacter. The sequence continues at coordinate 1,255 of JBCBOW010000286.1, read as the reverse complement.
CCGTATGCTGCTGATGCACTCGAACAACCGCGAGGACATCGATGAGGCATTTGCGGGCGATATCGTCGCGATTGCTGGTCTGAAAGAGACCACGACGGGTGACACTCTGTGTGCACCGAGCGCGCCGATCATCCTTGAGCGCATGGAATTCCCCGAGCCGGTGATCGAGCTCAGCGTGGAGCCCAAGACCAAGGCTGACCAGGAGAAGATGGGCGTTGCGCTCAATCGCTTGGCTGCCGAGGACCCCAGCTTCCGCGTGACGAGCGACCACGAGAGCGGTCAGACGATCATCAAGGGCATGGGCGAGTTGCACTTGGACATCCTCGTTGATCGCATGAAGCGCGAATTCAAAGTGGAAGCCAATGTCGGCGCGCCGCAGGTGGCCTATCGCGAGTATCTCGGTAAGCCGGTGGACGTTGATTACACCCACAAGAAGCAGTCGGGCGGTTCGGGCCAGTTTGGCCGCGTCAAGATCAAGGTCACCCCGGGTGAGCGCGGTCAGGGCTTCATGTTTGAAGATGAGATCAAGGGCGGTAACATTCCCAAAGAATATATCCCCGCGATCGAAAAGGGCTTCCGCGAGCAGGCTGAAAGCGGCCACCTGGTGGGCTTCCCGATCATCGACTTCACGGTCAACCTGTATGATGGCGCTTATCACGATGTCGACTCAAGCGCGATCGCGTTTGAAATTGCAGCACGCGGCGCCATGCGCGAAGTGTGCGAGAAGGCCGGCATCAAGCTGCTTGAGCCGGTGATGAAGGTCGAGGTTGTGACGCCGGAAGATTATCTCGGCGACGTGATCGGCGATTTGAACAGCCGTCGTGGCCAGATCCAGGGCACCGACAGCCGCGGCAACGCGCAAGCGGTTGAAGCTTTCGTGCCGCTTGCCAATATGTTTGGCTACGTCAACGAACTGCGCTCGTTCACGCAAGGGCGCGCGCAGTACTCGATGCAGTTCTCGCATTACGACGAAGTGCCTTCAAGCGAGGCAGCCAAGGTTAAGGAGAAGCTTGCCTAAGCGAGCAAGCACGGCTAGGGGCGGCGCCTGATTCAGCGGGGCCGCCCTTTCTCCCGCTACGAAATCAAATTCCAAGAGAAGGTATCAAAGAGAAATGGCGAAGGAAAAATTTGAGCGCAATAAGCCGCACTGCAACATCGGCACCATCGGTCACGTTGACCATGGCAAGACGACGCTTACGGCGGCGATCACCAAGGTCATGGGTTCGGCGGTTGATTTCGCCAACATCGACAAGGC
>JBCBOW010000285.1:0-3557 GCA_039821045.1 Pseudomonadota bacterium | reverse complement strand
AGTACCGGTAGGTACCGTAACCGCCCTGTCAGGCGCCCCCAAAATAAAAATGTAATAGGACCAGGGAGCTTACCAAACCAAACATGGAAATAGTACTTCTCCATATAAGTAAAAGCTAATTTCCCTTATATTATCTTGAAAATATTCTGTAGCTCATCCGTCTACGATCTATGTCATCTTTCAATATTTCTCGACGGAGTTCCGCCGCAAACCCACAATCATCCCCCAACCCAAGTTACACACTCCACCTCAACCGCAGCGCCAATCGCCAGCTCCTTCACCGCCATCGCTGATCGCGCCGGGTGGCAGCCCCGAAAACTCCTACATCGGAATAAGCCGCATAAAGCCCGTTGGCCGCGCTTCGGGGACTAGGATCAGGAACACGGCCAACACCGCCAGCATCACCGAAATGCTGATCTTTACAAACCGCGCGAGGCCTCGCGAACGCGCGCCGTTTTGCATGTCGGTAAATGCCGTGACCGTCCCTGCAAGGCCAAAGGCAGTCACCGCCGCCAGCAGCGCGACGATCGCGAGCGCGATTGCGGGTTCCGGGTTGGTGAAGTTCTCGCCTCCGAAAAGCATCGGGGGCACCACGAAATAGAGCACGGGCAGCATCATGCCGGAGAGCACAATGCCGGAGATCAAACGCAGCCAGAGGTTGATCTTGAACCCGCGCGGCGTCAGCACGGGCAAGCCGCATTGCGGACACGGCCCGCCCGGCTCGAAGAACACCTGGTTGCAATCGTGCGTTGGGCATTTGAAATAGTCCGACATCGTCCCCCTCCCGGATGGTTCGAACCCACGCGCTGGCTACCGTCTCAAATCGCTGACACGCTTGGTGCGCCCATCCTCGCGCTTGGTCAATGCAAAGGCCGCGCCCTGGCAAGACCGCTAGGGCAGGCGCTCAACCTATGGGATTAAACGCCGCACACTCCACCTCGATCGCCGCGCCGAGCGCCAGCCCTTTCACCGCTACGGTTGATCGCGCGGGGTAGCGGCCTTCTTTGAAGAAGCTGCGGTAGACAGCGTTGAACGCGGCGAAGTCCTCCATGTCAGCGAGGAACACGGTGCATTTGAACACCGCATCGTGCGTGAGGCCATATTTCGCCAGCGTTTCTCCGATGCTCTCCATCGCGCGGCGCGTTTCGGCTTCGATCCCGCCGGGCACCAGACCGCTGCCATCCGCCGCCGTGCCCAGCTTGCCTGCGAGATACAGGGTATCGCCCACCTGCACGGCCTCGGAAAACGGCGTGGTGCTGCCTTCAAGCGGGCGGAATTGCGGCGCGCTCGGGGCCTTGGGGGAAAGCCGCGCGGTGATCTTGACCTCGATCTCGCCATCGGGGGTGTAGAGCCCGGTCGTGCCGATCACCGTCCAGGTGGGATACGGCGCTTTGATATAGCGGCTTTTGACCTCGGCGAGCGCGGGCAGCGAGGCCGGAATATCGCGGTGGAAGGAGATGATATCGACGACATCGTCCCAGCTTGACCCGGCGCGCTCAAGGATGCGGCCAAGATATTGGAACGAACGATCATACGCCTCCTCGCGCGTCTCACCCTCTTGTGGCGGTCCGAGGATCAGGCCGGACATATAGACCGTGTCGCCATGGATGACGGCCTGAGAATAGCCAAACTGCTCCTGAAAAGCGCGGGCCGCTTCCTCCTCGGGCATGAGGGTTTGCTTTTGAGGAGCGGCGGGGGTGTCGGGCTCGTCTTGCGCGGCTGCAGGGGCGTTCAAAGCCAAGCAAGCCAAAGTCCCAGCGGCTAACCAGAAACGCATCACGAAGTCTCCTCTATGGGTCGGCGGCTCAAACCCTACAGACACATTGCCAGCAGCACCATGGAAACGGTGCACGCGAGCGTGCGGATATGGTTGAAGGGCGTCCAGCGGGCGAGATAGACGCGCCACATTTCAGCGCCTTCGGGTGTCGCCGGATCGACCGCGTCCAGCCGGTTGTTCAAGGGGACATTGCCGACCACAGTCACCACGAACATGCCTGCAAGATAGATCGCTCCGCCCGACGCCATGAGCCACGCGCTATCACCGCCAAAGCCCATGAGACCAAGGACCGTCAAAGCTGCACACGCCAAAGTGCTCGCGAAGAACAACGGCAGAAACGCGCTTTTGAGGATGACCCGGTTGATTGACTGCATGGCGCGCGCGCCCGCCTCATCACCCAGTTGGGCGAAACTGCGCATCGCAAAGGCTGAAAAGGTGAAATAGACGCCTGCCATGATCCCGGCCGAGATGGCCGCGAACCACAGCAAGACCGCGATCAGTGTGTTCATGCCCTACCCCAATTTAGCGCAATCTAAACGGACTTGATGCGCGCCTCTGCGTCTTCAAAAGCCAAGATCGCTGCTATGGACCAGTTTTGCAAACTGGCCGCTGGAGAGCGTGTGGTTGTGATGCGCGATGATTTGCGCGGCGGGAAGCGCCGGTGTGTCGAAGGTCGTGTGGCCGTCTGCGATCAACGTGACTTTCAGCTCGCGCTCGAACGCGCCGCGCACGGCGGTGTCGACGCAGAACTCGGTCTGCATGCCGCCGAACACCACCTCGTTGATGCCCGCTGCGGTGAGTTTTTCGAAGAGATCGGTTTCCTGAAACGCGCTGCAATGGCGCTTAATCGTCACGTCTTCGCCGGGCTGGGGCGATAGGGTCTCGTGAAAGGGAAAACCCTCCCCATCCCGCGCCAGAGGGTGTCCCTCGCCGCCTTGGTGCTGAACGAAGAACACAGGAACGTCAGCAGCGCGCGCTTTGGCGAGCAGGTCCGCCAACGCAGCAACAACGCGCTCGCCTTCATAGGGAACGCCAACGCTGAACATCCCCTTTTGAACGTCAATGATGACGAGCGCCTTAGTCACTGCGCCTCGTCTTCAGGCAGATACAGTTTCTCGCCCTTCTCCTTATACACCCGGCTCATCTCTTCCATGCCCGCTTCCGCGTTTTCGACCGGCTGGGTGGCGGCGAGGAAGCTCTCCGGCCCCGCGTTCTGCGTCGCTGCAAACTCGCGCACCTCTTGGCTGATCTTCATCGAGCAGAATTTCGGCCCGCACATGGAGCAGAAGTGCGCCGTTTTCGCCCCTTCCGCAGGCAGCGTCTGGTCGTGGTATTGCTCGGCGGTGTCGGGATCGAGCGACAGATTAAACTGGTCGCGCCAGCGGAATTCGAAGCGGGCTTTAGATAGCGCATCGTCGCGCACTTGGGCGGCCGGGTGCCCCTTGGCGAGGTCCGCTGCGTGGGCGGCGAGCTTGTAGGTGACCACGCCCACTTTCACATCGTCGCGATCGGGCAGGCCGAGGTGCTCCTTGGGCGTGACGTAGCAGAGCATGGCGGTGCCGTACCAACCGATCTGCGCCGCGCCGATGCCGCTGGTGATGTGGTCATAGCCCGGCGCAATGTCGGTGACGAGCGGGCCTAAGGTATAAAAAGGCGCCTCGCCGCACGCTTCGAGCTGTTTTTCCATGTTCTCCTTGATCTTGTGCATCGGCACGTGACCGGGCCCTTCGATCATGACCTGAACATCCTGTGCCCAGGCGCGCTTGGTCAGTTCGCCCAG
>JBCBOW010000284.1:0-3559 GCA_039821045.1 Pseudomonadota bacterium | reverse complement strand
TTGCGATCCTCGGCACTAGTAGGGTGGAGTACGCGCTTGTCTTTCTCGCCGCCGTGCGCGCTGGAGGTGTCGCCGCGCCGCTCACCACCAGCGCTTCGCCGGAGCAATTGGAGGGAATGGCAAAGGATTCGGGCGCAAGGCACCTTTTCATCGATACGGCCAAGGCATCGGAGCTTGGGCCTGACTTTATGGCCGACCTGATCCGCGTGCCGCTTGAAGAGATTGAAGGGTGGATGGCCCCACCGGGCAGCCGCGCTCCTTCTGTCACGCCGGACCCCAAGGCGCCCTTCAACATCATCTATTCCTCCGGCACGACCGGCATTCCCAAAGGGATTGTCCACTCGCACCAGATGCGCTGGCGTCAGTTTGGTTCGACCGCTTTATCGTATCTCACAGCCGAACTGCCGGTGCGCTCGCTCGCTTCCACGCCGCTCTATTCGAACACCACCATGGTCGCGTTCCTCGCCCCGCTGTTTGCTGGCGGCACTGTGCGCATCATGGGCAAGTTTGATTGCGCCCGCTGGCTGGAGCACGCCGAGACCGACCGAACGACGATCACCATGCTGGTGCCCGTGCAATATCAGCGGCTGATGGATTTTGACGGGTTTGATGATTTCGAGCTTTCCAGCCTGGCGATGAAATACTGCACCTCCGCACCGTTCTCCGCCTCGCTCAAGGCCGAAGTGCTCAAGCGAATGCCGGGCGGGCTCATCGAGATCTATTCTATGACCGAAGGCGGGGTTGTGTGCCTGCTCGCGTGTCACGAGTTTCCGGACAAGCTCCATACTGTGGGTCGGCCAACGCCGGGGAGCGAATTGAAGGTGCTGGATGATGAAGACCGCGAAGTGCCGCCCGGCACGCCGGGAAACCTGATCGGGCGCTCCCACACGATGATGCTCGGCTACAAGAACCGCCCGGATAAAACGTCTGAGGCGCAATATGTCGATCCCAACGGCGACGTCTGGATGCGCATGGGCGATATCGGGCGGGTTGATGAGGAAGGCTTCGTAGAGCTCGTGGGCCGCGCGAAAGACATGATCATCTCAGGCGGCTTCAATATCTATCCCAGTGACCTTGAAGCCGAGCTGGAGCGCCAGGATGCGGTTGTTGAGGCCGCGGTGATCGGTGTGCCCTCGCGCCAATGGGGTGAGACCCCGGTGGGCTTTGTCGCCTTGCGCGAGGGTGAGAGCGACATGGGTGCGATCCTTGCACAAGTGAATGCGCGGCTGGGCAAGACCCAGCGGCTCTCGGCGCTCCATGCAATTGAGGAAATGCCGCGCAGCCATATCGGCAAGCTTTTGAAAACCGAGTTGCGAGCGATTGCCGAGCGTTTGGAAGAGGGGTGAAACGGCCCCCGCCACACGCCATCGTGGTGGAGGGAGAGGCCAACGCGAAACGCTGGCTACAGCGCTTTGGCAAGGGGCCGTTTCTTTGAAGAGCCGCTCGGGAGAGAGGGGGAGAGCGGCCCTCAGAGGGATCAGACGATCAGAGTGTTAAAGCCAGCTGAGCTGAGCGCGAGCGCAAAGATCATGGCGATGGTTTTGTCGAGCAAGTTGTTCATATCGCATTACCTTTTCACAGCGTCTTGTGGGTTCCACGCTGCCGGAGGGAGGCCTCACGGCAGCCCAAGACTTGGCAAGAAGATAAGCTCGGTGTGTAATATTGTTAGGCCTGCAAGATAATAAACAATCGCACAGAGTAATCGATTGCCTCGATCACTGGGTTGAGGGCGCGGGTGCCTTAGCCGCCGGTGGTCGCTCGCTCGCCATTGCTGGACAGCGCGGCAGACGGTGTCCTAACGCGCACAGCCATGGACCAAGCGCATCTTCCCGATTCCATCCTCATCGTCGATTTCGGCAGCCAGGTAACGCAGCTCATCGCGCGCCGCGTGCGCGAGGCCGGCGTCTATTCCGAGATCGCGCCGTTTAGCCTTGCTGAAGAAGCATTTCGCCGGATGAAGCCTAAAGGCATCATCCTGTCAGGCTCTCCCGCCAGCGTGCCCGAAGAAGGCTCTCCGCGCGCGCCTCAGGCGTTGTTTGAAGCTGGGGTGCCGGTCCTTGGTATTTGCTATGGCCAGCAAGTGATGAGCCACCAATTGGGCGGCGAAGTGCGCCCGGGGCATGAGACCGGAGAGGGCGGCGAATTTGGCCGCGCGTTTCTAACCGTTACCCGATCATGCGCTTTGTTTGACGGGCTGTGGAAGGAAGGCGAGCGCCACCAGGTCTGGATGAGCCACGGCGACAAGGTCACCGAATTTGCGCCGGGCTTCGAGATCGTCGCCACCAGCGATGGCGCGCCCTTTGCCGTGATCGCAGACGAAGAACGCCGGTTTTACGGGACCCAGTTCCACCCCGAAGTCGTCCACACGCCTGATGGCGGCAAATTGCTCGCCAATTTTGTGCGCCATGTCTGCGGGCTCACCGGGGATTGGACGATGGCAGAGTTTCGCCGCACCAAGATCGAGGAAATCCGCGCGCAGGTCGGGTCAGGGCGCGTGATCTGCGGCCTGTCAGGCGGGGTCGATTCCGCGGTCGCTGCGGTGTTGATCCATGAAGCGATCGGCGATCAGCTCACCTGCGTTTATGTCGATCACGGACTGATGCGCCTCAACGAGACTGCGCAAGTCGTCTCGCTGTTCCGCGATCACTACAACATCCCGCTGATCGCGGTTGACGCGGAAGAGACGTTTCTTGCTGGCCTCAAAGGCGTCACGGACCCTGAGAAGAAACGCAAATTCATCGGCGGGGCGTTCATCGATCTATTCGAAGCCGAAGCCAAGCAGGTTGGCGGGGCGGATTTCTTGGCGCAGGGCACGCTCTATCCCGATGTCATCGAGAGCGTTTCGTTCACCGGCGGGCCTTCGGTCACAATCAAGAGCCACCACAATGTTGGCGGCCTGCCTGAGCGGATGAATATGGAGTTGGTCGAGCCCTTGCGTGAGCTCTTCAAGGATGAGGTGCGCGCGCTGGGACGCGAGCTTGGCCTGCCTGAGGCGTTTGTGGGACGACACCCCTTCCCTGGCCCTGGTCTCGCGATCCGCATCCCCGGCGAAGTCACAAAGGAGCGCTGCGACATCCTGCGCAAGGCGGATGCGATCTACCTGGAAGAGATCCGCAATGCCGGGCTTTATGACGCGATCTGGCAGGCTTTTGCGGTGCTGCTCCCGGTCAAGACCGTGGGCGTGATGGGCGACGGGCGCACCTATGACAATGTCTGCGCTTTGCGCGCGGTGACCTCTACCGATGGGATGACGGCGGATATCTACCCCTTCGATGCAGGCTTCCTAAGCCGCGTTGCGACCCGCATCGTAAACGAGGTGCAAGGCATCAACCGGGTGGTCTACGATTACACCTCCAAACCACCCGGCACCATCGAGTGGGAATAGAACGGCGGCATGCTCGCAATGTGAGGCGAGATGGTTCTCACAACAGACCAATTGTGATGCGGGCCGCGCACTGCGGATGCGTCCGGAAGCGCGTGTGCACGGAACTCTTGGGAATTGCCTTACGTTTCCTCATTGCATCAGCCCCAAACGGCTCGGCACGATCGAGTGACCATA
>JBCBOW010000283.1:0-3559 GCA_039821045.1 Pseudomonadota bacterium | reverse complement strand
GCGATCGATTGAGAAGTTGGGGACTGTCTCGATCAAGTCAGAAAGCCGCGTGTGGCCATAATTGCGGGTGTCGAAACTTGATCGGTTGCCCGCGCGCTGGCCCACTTCGGCGAGCTTTGCATAGCCGTTTTCATCACGCTTGCTGGCGTTATACGCATCGACCAGCAAATGCAGCAGATCCTCATCGATCTTGCCGTTTGATGGCGTGATGGTTGCAGCTGGTGCGGGATCCTGTGCAGATCGGCTGCGCTCAGCCTCGCGCTTTTCAGCCTTGATCAGATTGTTGACGTCGATGAAGCGCGAGCACGCTTGTCGAAAGGCTTCCGGCGTCTTGGCACCGCCAAAACCATAGACGGGCCAGCCATCCTGGCGAATGCGCATGGCGAGCGGCATGAAATCGCTGTCTGAGCTCATAATGCCAAAGCCGTGCACCCGGTCAGAATAGAGCAGATCGAGCGCATCGATCGTCATCTTCATATCCGTCGCATTCTTGCCTTTGGTGATGTCGAACTGCTGCTGCGGCTCAATGCCATAGCGGTGCATCTTGTCGACCCAGCCTTTGAGGCTGGTCTTGCGCCAATTGCCATAAGCGCGGCGGATATTGACCTGGCCCAGTTCCGCAAGAACGGTCAGCACCGGGTCAATTGCTGCGTGGCTCGCATTATCAGCGTCAATCAGGAGGGCGATGTTGGAAGCGTTTTGATTAGGCATGGCGCTTTACATGGGCAGGAGGGGAGGGCAGCACAACCCGAGAGCGGGCTTGCTCAATCTTCGGGCAAGAATTCTCCGGTGTCTTCGTCGAGCGAATAGAGCACGCCTTCCTGGATCGAAAAATGCGCGCCTCGCAGCTTTATGAGGCCGGACGCTTCCTTTTCGGCGACCCAGGGAAAGGTTCGCAGATTTGCAAGGCTCTGACGGACCGCTGCAAACTCCATCGCCAATTCAGCTTTCCGGCCAGTGGTGCCATGCTTGGCGGCAACAGTTTCGCGCGCTTCGCTCAGAAGGTTGATCCAATCGGCAACAAACCCGCCTTCACCATGCGCGCTGCCCGCAAAGTCCTGTGTCAAAGACGCCTTGCAGCCGCCACACCGGCCATGGCCCATTACCACCACCTGGCGCACTTCGAGCATTTGCACGGCAAACTCGATCGCGGCAGACACGCCATGATGCCCCGGTGTTGTCTCAAACGGCGGCACCAGCGCTGCTACATTGCGAACAACGAAGATGTCGCCCGGATCAACATCGAAGATTTGGGCGGGGTCAACGCGGCTATCCGAACAGCCGATCACCATCAGCTTGGGACGCTGGCCTTCAACCGCGGTCTCTTCAAACCGCGCGCGCTGGCGCGGATAGGTGTGTTCACGAAAGCGCTGATACCCTTTCAGCAACTCGGCATATTCTGGCAATGTCCACTCCCTCACCTCGGAGAAAAAGTGGCTTGATCAGAACCGCTCTCCCCGGATCACCTGAACGTCCCACATCGTCAGGATAATGCCAAGGGTCGTCAACATCGGAGCAAGGCCCTCTGCCAGAGCCATCGCTTTTTCCTCAGAAGCGATGGTGAGCACAAACACCTTGTCTGTCCCCATCACGCTTTCCTCGCGCCAAAGCCCTTCGCGGCCCTTGCCGCTGGAGACAGGTATGATGGTCCAACCCGTGATCCCGGCGTCGTCAATCGCGTCGGTGATGCGCTTTTGCAGCGCTTTGTCGGTCAGGATCTCGATGCGTTTGCGCGTAACAGTCTCGATCATGATACACCTCCTCCAACGCCTGTTAGATAAGCGGCCAAAGCGCTGATCACAGCGATATTGATAAGGACGTTAAACGGGAACGTGATGCTGAGCGACATGGTCAGATAAATCCCCGGATCCGCTTCAGGCAAGGCAAGCCGCATTGCGGCGGGAACGGCAATATAGCTCGCGCTGGCGCACAGCACGCCAAGCGCTGCGGCGGAGCCTGAATCAAGCCCGATAGCCACCCCTAGGCTTGTGCCCACAATCCCGTTCACGATCGGCAGAAACACAGCGATGGCAGACAGGCGCCAGGTGATCGCGCGCGCCTCGATAATGCGCCGCGCGGCGATCAGCCCCATATCCAGCAAGAAGAAGCACAAGACCCCTTTGAAGCCCGCTTCGAAAAAAGGCGTCACCGCTTCAAACCCGCTTTCGCCTGCAATCATGCCGATCGCAAAAGCGCCGAGCAGCAGAACAATCGAGGAATTGGTGAACACCTCGTGCAGCATCGTGCCGGTTGTCTGCGTGCCGCTCGCGCTGCCCATGCCGCGCGCAAGCAAGAGGCCGCTCAGGATCGCGGGCGCTTCCATCGCCGCCATCACAGCGACCATATAGCCGCCTGGCTCGCGCGCTTGCGCGGTGAGAATCTCGGTTGCGGTGACGAAGGTGACAACGCTGATCGATCCATAATGCGCCGCAACAGCGCCTGAGTTTATACGATCAAGCCGGCCAAAGCTTTTGAGCACTCCATAAGCGAAAAACGGCAGGATAAAGCCCGCAGCGATCCCAGCGAGGAGCGCGGAGAGCACCGTTCCATCAATCCCCGATTTCGCCACAGCGACGCCGCCCTTGATGCCGATTGCAGCCATCAGATAGAGCGACATGGCCTTGGCTATGGGTTCAGGGATAACGAGATCAGATCGCGCAAAGGCCGCCAACAGCCCAAGGACAAAGAACAGCACAACGGGCGAGGAGAAGGTCTGGAGAGCGGTTTCAAACATGCCTGTCTGCTTAGAATGAAATGGGCGTTGCGTGAAAGGCAACACTGCCAGCGCGTTAATCGTTCCCTATGCGCATTTGAGAACGGCAGTGCGGTTGCGGCGTAAGCCCTCCAAGCCTAAATGGAAACCGCTATGAACGACCTCTCCAACCCGCCGCAGCCTGAGACATCTCGCTCCCCGCGCCAGCGCAAGCCCGATTGGATCCGCGTCAAAGCGCCGGTTAGCCAGGGCTATAATGAAACGCGCAAGCTGATGCGTGAGCTCAATCTCAACACGGTGTGCGAAGAGGCTGCTTGCCCCAATATCGGCGAGTGTTGGACCAAGAAACACGCGACCGTGATGATCCTCGGCGATGTGTGCACAAGGGCCTGCGCGTTTTGCAATGTGAAAACGGGGATGCCGCGCCCGGTTGATCCGATGGAGCCTGAAAACACAGCGATTGCCGCGGCCAAGATGGGGCTTGAGCACATCGTCATTACGAGTGTTGACCGCGATGATCTGCCCGATGGCGGGGCGGGGCAGTTCGTCAAAGTGATCGAGGCTTTGCGCCGCAACACGCCGGATACGACGATTGAAATCCTCACGCCTGATTTTCGCGGCAAAATGCGCGCCGCTGTCGAAGCGATCTGTGAGGCAGGCCCGGATGTCTACAATCACAATCTGGAAACCGTCCCGCGCCTTTATCCCACTATTCGCCCGGGCGCGCGTTACTATGCCTCGCTGCGGCTGCTCGAAGAGGTGAAGGCGCACAACCCGCTGATCTTCACCAAGTCGGGCATTATGCTCGGCCTTGGCGAAGAGCGGTTGGAAGTTCACCAAGTGATG
>JBCBOW010000282.1:0-3578 GCA_039821045.1 Pseudomonadota bacterium | reverse complement strand
CCCAATCGATCTGGTCATCCTGCACGCTCACCGGCTGCGGCGCAGCGCCTGAGACGACGATGAAGTTCTTCTCATCATCGGTGTAGCGCAATCCGCCCGTGAGCCGCACAGCGTCAGTCAGCTCGTAGCTTGCTTGGCCAAACAGCGCCCAGGCATCGTTGGTGTGGTTAACCGTGACAGGCGGCGGGAAGGTGAAGCCGACCGTGGTGACATCAAAATCGCTCTCGAAATAGAAGCCGCCAACTTGCCAGCTGAACGGGCCATCGCCGGTGGAGGCAAGCCGCACTTCCTGCGTGAACTGATACAGATCGATCGAGTCCTGCGTATCGGAAGGGAACGGGATGAAGCCCGGACCGGTCACCAGGTTGCCGCCGTCAACATCGCCGCGGCTGAAGCCATCGCTTTCATTATAGCTGCTGATCGAGGTCAGCGTGGCGCCATCAAACTCATAGTCCCAGCGCAAGGTCGCGCCAAACTGCTCATATTCAGACGGGTTGCCACCGCCTGCATCGAAGAAGACGGTGTCGCGGTCGAAATTCTCGTTGAGCTCATTGTTGCCCGGGCCAAGCACGTTGGCGCGGAAGACCGTCGAGGTGCCATCGAGATCGCGATATTGCAGCGAACCAAGGACGCTGAGGCGATCGCCCGGTGTAAGCAGGACCTGGCCGCGAATGGCAAAGTCTGTGTAGCCGCCCAGCGCGTTTTCTTCGCCGGTAAAGCCGTTGTCGATCCAGTCGCTGCGGCTTTGCAACTGCGCTGAAATACGCACAGCAAGCACATCTACGACGAGCCCACCGCCCACAGCGCCGTTGAGCGCGATAGTGTCAAACGAACCGTAAGCGAGGCTGAGGTCAACATCGGTGTCAAACGTCGGCTTATTGGTCTCGATCTTGACGATGCCGGCGGGCGTGTTGCGGCCAAACAGCGTCCCTTGCGGACCGCGCAGAACTTCGATGCGCTGAACATCGAAGATCGGGAAGCTTTTGAGCGTCACGTTTTCAAGGACCACTTCGTCCATGACAACGGAGACCGGCTGCGAGGCGGCGAGGTCAAAATCCGTATTGCCGAGACCGCGGATATAGAAGCGCGGTGCAACGCGGCCGTTGGAGCTTTCCACGTTAAGGCCCGGCACACTGCCTGCCAGCGCCGTAGTGTCAGCAGCGGCGCTGAAGATCGCGCCAACACGGCCTTGATCGAGCACTTCGGCTGAGACCGGAACATCCTGAAGGTTTTCCTCGCGGCGGTTCGCGGTGACGATGATGGAGGAGAGCTGACCTTCCTCCGCGCTCTCATCGGTCTCGCTGTCCTGCGCGACGGCAGGCGCGGCTGCACCGAGGGCGGCGGCGGTAAAGATAGTCGATGCGGCCCAGCGGGCGCGGGTGGTTAGGAAGCAATGTGACATGGTGATCTGGCCCCTGACAAATTGGTCGAATGGATGACGCTTGCGAGACGGGCGCTGACAGATTTGAGCGATTCGAGCGAGTTCGCGGGTGCAAAATGCTGCCCGAAAGCGGCTTTCGCGTGTCGATCTTGCGACATATGTTGCGAATTGGTGACAGGTGATACCGTCAGTCCACCGTGGAAGGGCGCAATCATGGGGGTGTTCGCTGCTTCCGGGCAAGGTATAGGCGCACCAACGCACCCGCCCGAAGACTAAGGAGCCCCGCTGTGAAAACCCGCATTCTTGTCCGCCTGAAGCCCGGTGTGCTCGATCCTCAGGGCCGCGCGGTGCATCATTCGCTCGAAGGGCTCGGCTTTGCTGGCGTTGAGGCTGTGAGGATTGGGCGCCTTATTGAAATGGATGTCGCGCCGGGCACCAGCGATGAGACCTTGCGCGCCATGTGTGAGCAATTGCTGGCTAACACCGTGATCGAAGATTTCGAGATAGAGCAGCTTGAAGAGCAGGCCGGAGCGCCCGCCTGATGGGTTTCCGGGCTGCTGTTATCACATTCCCGGGCTCAAACTGCGATCGCGATATGGCGGTTGCGCTCGAAGCAGTCTCGGGCGTGCCCGCGCTGCGCGTCTGGCATGGCGAGAGCGAATTGCCCGAACGGCTGGACTTCATCGCGCTTCCGGGCGGCTTTTCCTATGGCGATTACCTGCGCTGCGGCGCGATGGCGGCAAAGAGCCCGATCATGCGCGCGGTCGCGGATGCAGCGGCGCGCGGGGTGCCGGTGCTGGGTGTGTGCAACGGGTTTCAAGTGCTCACCGAATGCGGGCTCTTGCCCGGTGTCCTGATGCGCAACGCGGCGCAGCGCTTCGTTTGCCGCACCGCTGAGCTGACCGTTGCAAGCACGAGTTCGCTGTTCACGCGCGGCTTTGAGATAGGCGAGAACATCCGCATCCCGATCGCGCATCACGATGGCAATTACTTCGCGGATCAAACAACGCTCGATGCTCTCGAAGGCGAAGGACGCATCGCCTTTCGCTATGCTGATAAGGAGCGCGGTTCGCCCAATGGATCGCAGCGCGATATCGCCGGTGTGCTGAGCGCGGGCGGGCGCATCCTTGGCATGATGCCCCACCCGGAGCGCGCTATCGAGGTCGCCGCGCATCCTTCAATGGGCGGGGCTGATGGAAGGCGATTGTTTGAAAGCCTTGTAAGCGCGCTGGTGGAGGCCTGAACTTTAAGCGTTTATGCGCTTTTCGCGCGGACCTGATGCACCACATCAAACAGGCGCCGCGCCTCTTCGTTTGACATCGGGCGCCCAAAGTAAAAGCCCTGGATCTTGTCGCAGCCCAGATTGCGGATGAGCTCGACCTCGTCAGCAGTCTCAACACCTTCGGCCGTCGTGGTCATTTCAAGGCTGTTCGCCATCGCGACCACGGCGTTGATAATGGCGAGGCTCTCATTGCTGCCTTGCGCTGCGCCTTGAACAAAGGTGCGATCCACTTTGATCGTCGAGAATTGCAGCTTGCGCAGATAGCCGAGCGAGGAATAGCCGGTGCCGAAATCATCGAGCGCCACCGTGCAGCCGAGCGCGAGCACTTGCTCCAGCGCTGTGCGGGCCACTGTCGCATCGCGCAAGAAGATGCTCTCGGTCACTTCAACTTCGAGGCGCTCCGGGCGCAGGCCCGTTGCCGCAAGCGCATCCACCACTTCCTGATGGAAATCGGGCTCAAGCAGCTGCTCGGGCGACACGTTGACATTGACCTTGATGTGATCGGGCCAGGAGCGCGCTTCGCGGCAGGCTTTGCGCAAGACCCATTTGCCGATCGGCACAATCAGGCGCGTGTCTTCGGCGAGCGGGATAAACTTGCCGGGGCTCACAAAACCATGCTCGGCTGAGTTCCAGCGCACCAGCGCTTCAAAGCTGACGATGCTTTCGCTGCGCGCATCAACAACCGGCTGATAATGAAGCACCATCTCATCGTGGCCCAGCGCCTTGCGCAGGGAGACTTCAAGCTTGCGCCGTTCTTCAGCCGAAGCATGCAGCATCGGTTCAAACCGGCAATGCTCGCCCCCACCCACATCCTTTGCCCGGTAGAGCGCCAAATCCGCGTTGCGCATCAGCTCCTCAACCGATTTGCCATCGCGCGGCCCCACCGCCGAGCCAACGCTGGCGCCAACATAAAGT
>JBCBOW010000281.1:0-3596 GCA_039821045.1 Pseudomonadota bacterium | reverse complement strand
TTCGACATCGCCCTGCGTTTCGAGCTCGCTGAAATCGCGCCGCGTGTATGCGATCATTCCGGAGAAATTTTTGCCCTGCGCAGCGAGCGTGGCGGTCTGGGCGAATTCATCGTCCTCGCTCGAGTATTGCGAGCGCATAAAACCGCCAACAGCGTCATTGCCGAGAAGATCAATGGGGTCGGCTGTGGTGAAGCTGACAATGCCAGCAACGCCATCGCTGCCATAGAGCGCAGAGGCGGGTCCGCGCAGAATCTCGACCGATTTGACGAGGCTGACATCGGTGTAATCCCCGCGGCCGGCGTCTTGTGCGCCAAAGCCGAATCCTTGCGGAGTGCGAATGCCATCAACCTGGATCAGCACCCGGTTGCCGCCAATTCCGCGGATCACGAAGTCTTCGTTTCGCCCGCGTCCCAAAGATGAACCGGCTGCGCCAAATCGAGCTGATGCACGGCGCACTGTGACGCCTGGTTCGAAGCGCACGAGGTCTTTCACATCAGTCGCAAGCTGATCGGCGATCTCCTCATCGGTGATGATGGTTACAGTCGCGGGCGCTTCCTCGACCAGAACAGGCGTGCGGGTGGCGGTGACAGTGATTTGCTTTTCCTCTTCGACAGCTTGGTCTGTCGCTGTCGCCGCTTGCGCTTGAGCAAAAGCGGGGCCGGCCCCCGCGTACAGCGCGGCACAAGCCATCGCCGCACGCGACGTGGTTCGAAGCATGGAATTCACGGAAATTGACCCTTTCAGAATTGTCTGTGAGCGGGTCGTGCCCTTATTGAGAATGAGAGTCAATATTGATGCTAATAGTAATGCGAATGATTTGCACTCTAGCGCGGTGGCCTCAACCAGTGGAAGTAGCCTTAGGTCAGTGCGCTAAGGATAAGCCGGGCACCAAGCCCGATGGCAACGATCATCACCAACCCTCCGGCGCAATTGGCCAGCCAGCCATTGGCGTAGCGGCCCAGAAGGGCGCTCTGGTTCATCGCGTAAAGCAGAAAACCAGCGATGATCGGAAGCAACAAACCGTTCGCGAGCTGCGCTGTCAGGATCACTTCGATCGGGCGTATGCCCGCCAATGCCAGCGCTGCGCCGATCACAATGACGCTCAAGGCGATCAGGCGAAAGGTTAAAGTGCGTTCGCCGCCCTTGAGGCCGAGGATTTCAACCATAGCAAAACCGGTGGCGAGGGGTGCGGTGATCGCGCTTGTCAATCCGGCGGCGAATAAACCCGTGCCCATCAGCGCGCGCGCAAAGGGGCCGAGCAGGGGCTCGAACTGGCGCGCCATGTCGCCTGCATTTTCCGCTTTGAGGCCGTTTGCAAACAGAACCGCGGCCGCGCTTGACGCAATCAGGATCGCAATAAGCCCGCCGATACCGATCGCGATCCCTGTGTCTGCGCGAACAGCACGGAGGTCTGAGGCATCTGACCATTTTGCGCTAACGGCAGAGGCGTGAAGGAAAAGATTGTACGGGACGATCGTTGTGCCGATCAGTGCGATGACCGTAAGTAGCGCGCCATCTGGAATGGTCGGCACAAACAATCCGCTGACCATGGCTCCCCAATCAGGCCGCGCCACGGCGAAGCTTCCGAGGAAGGCAAGCGCCATGACGCCGACGATGACCAGCAGCACGCGCTCAACTTGCTTGTATGTCCCGAACCATAAGAGCGCCGCTGCCAAAACGGCAATCGCGAAGATTGATCCTGTAAACAAGCCCTGCGCCTCGCCCAGCGCAGCCTCAATGCCCAGCGCTGCACCCGCAAGATTGCCGGCCTCATACGCCGCATTCCCCAGATAAAGCGCAAGCCCCACAAGCGCCGCCATCGGCCAGCGCCAAAGCGAACCCTTCAGCAACTCAGCGAGGTTCGCGCCGAGCCCCTTTTGCGTGATCAGCCCGAGCCGCGCTGACATCTCTTGCAGCGCGATTGTGGCGAGCGTCGCAAACAAGAGCGCCCAGAGCAGCGCATAGCCATGATTGGCGCCAGCTAACGTGCACGCGGTGACCGTGCCCGGGCCGATGAATGCTGCAGTGACGAGAGCGCCGGGGCCGATCTCTCGCAACCGCGCGATCACTGAGTACGCTCCCGCAGCGGACCGAACCCACCGCCGGTCGGAGTCGTGATGATAATCCGGTCACCAGACCCCATCGCCGCCTCGCCGCATCCGCCAAGATCGATGCGATCGCCGTTCCCGCGCTCCACAAGGTTGCAGCCGAGCCGTCCATCCTCGCCACCGGCAATGCCGGGCGAGGGCACTCGGCGATGATCTGAAAGGATCGCGCATTGCATCGGCTCGCGAAATCGGATCGCGCGCGTCACGCCATCGCCCGCGCACCATTGACCGCGCCCGCCTGAGCCATGATCAATCCCGAAGTGATCAAGCACGACAGGAAAGCGCGCTTCCAGGATTTCAGGGTCGGTCAGTCGCGTGTTGGTCATATGCGTCTGAACGGCAGGCGCCCCATCAAAGCCAGGGCCCGCAGGCGCGCCGGAGCAGATCGTCTCATAGTATTGCCGCTGCGCATCGCCAAAGGTGAGATTGTTCATCGTCCCTTGAGCCGTGCCGAGCTTGCCGAGCGCTGCAAACAAAGCATCCGTGACCGCCTGGCTCGTCTCGACATTGCCTGCGACCACAGCGGCGGGATAGCGCGGGTTAAGCATCGATCCTTCGGGAATGAAGATGTCCAGCGGCTCAAAGCAGCCGGAATTCAGCGGAATATCGTCAGCAACCAGGCATCGCATGACATAAAGCACGGCCGCGCGGGTGACCGCGGCTGGAGCGTTGAAGGCGTTGGCTTGCTGAGAGCTGGTGCCGGTAAAATCAATCCGCGCGCGCCCTTGGGCCTGATCAATTGTAATGGCAACGATAATCCGCGCCCCGCTATCCACTTCGAGCGTAGAATTGCCGTCATTCAGCGATCGGATTGTCGATCGTACCGCCTCAGCGGCGTTGGCCTGAATGTAGCGCATGTAGGCCTGGACCACCGGAAGGCCAAACTCGCTGACCAACGCCTTGAGTTCGCGCGCGCCCGCGGTGTTGGCCGCGACCTGCGCCATGAGATCAGCGATGTTCTGTTTGACGTTGCGCGCTGGGTAAGATCCACCGCTCAGCGCGGCTTCTATCATGCCTATTTGGAACTCCCCGCCGCTGACAAGCCTGAGATTATCAAGCAAAACGCCCTCTTCCGCGATATGCGTCCCGCGCGGGCTCATTGATCCGGGGGAGAGGCCGCCAATGTCTTCGTGATGTGCGCGGCTCGCGACGAAGAAGAGTATCTCTGTCTCCGCTTCGTCAAACACCGGCGAGACGACGGTGATGTCGGGCAGATGCGATCCGCCCTTGTGCGGGTTGTTCTGGACAAAGGCGTCCCCCGGCCTGATCGCGTGCCCGCTTTCGAGGATCGACTTCACGCTTTGATCCATCGAACCGAGGTGAACGGGAACGTGCGGCGCGTTTGCAACGAGATTGCCCTGTTGATCAAAAATTGCGCAGGAAAAGTCCAAGCGCTCCTTCACATTGACCGATTGCGAGGTGTTGCGAAGGATGATGCCCATTTGCTCCGCAATCGACATATAGCGATTGTTGAACAGCTCGAGTGTG
>JBCBOW010000280.1:0-3605 GCA_039821045.1 Pseudomonadota bacterium | reverse complement strand
CGCAGGACCGTCTCCATCACGGTGAAGACGGTCCTGCGGTCCCGCTGATCGAGGCTTGAAGGCGCGGGGCTCAGCTAGCTCTGCGACACCGCTTCGAGCTCACGCTGCTGCTGCAATTGCGCAAGCAACTCTTCGCGCGATTGCAGCTTCCCGCCTGCCATAACGAGGATACGATCAGCCGCCTCGATCGTCTCTTGCCGGTGCGCGATGATGATGCGGGTAATGCCCATGGAGCCGATTGCCGCATTCACTGCGGCCTCGTGTTGCGCATCAAGATGGGCTGTGCCCTCGTCCATCAGAAGGATCTTTGGCCCGCGATAGAGCGCTCTTGCCAGCAGCACTCGCTGCTTCTGACCGCCCGAAAGCGTTGAACCCATATCGCCGATCAGCGTTTCATACTGCATCGGCATTCGCGCAATGTCCTCATGGATCGACGCCGCTGCTGCTGCGCCCATCACGCGCTCCATATCAACCGCTTCGTCAAACAGCGCGATGTTGTCCGCGATCGAGCCAGCAAACAGACTATCTTCTTGCAGCACTGAAGCGATTTGGCGGTGATAGCTCTTGTAGCCGAAACGGTGCAGCGGCAGCCCATCGATCAACACCTCTCCGCTTTCAGGCTCAACCAGCCCGAGCATGATTTTCAGCAGCGTTGATTTGCCTCCTCCTGAAGGGCCTGTGATCGCAACATGCTCTCCCTGTTCGATCGTCAAGTTGACCCCTTGGAGCACCAGCGGATCGCTCGACGAATAACGATAGTGAATGTCGCGCAGCTCGATCTTGCCGTGAAGCTCTGTCTCAGTGTCCGGGCCGACCGTGAAGCTGCGATCCTCTTCGGTGAGCGCGATGTCAGAGAGACGCTCAAGATGCAGTCCCAGCATCTTGAATTGCACCGCTTGATCGATCAGCGCCGCAGACTTGTTCATGAACTGGTTTTTGTAGGCCATGTAGGCGAACACCATCCCGACGCTAAAGCCCGAGCCATCGATGACGAAACTCACGGCGAGCCAGATTGTCAGGATGTTTTCGATCCCGAAGATGAAGACATTGGCGGTCGATTGCCAAATGCCGATGCGCGACAGTCTGACATTGGCATTGACCGATTCCGTCAATCGGGTCTGCCACAGCGCATGGCGCAGCGTTTCCTTTGCAAAGAGCCGCAAGGTCACCATACCGCGCAGGCTCTCGATCAGCGTCGTTTGTTCTTTACCGCCGGTGATGATGCTCGCTTCTTCGGCTTCGCGCTGAAAAGAAAAGCTGATCAGTCGCGCGATACCATAAAGTGCAAAAGCGGTGATCGCGATCATGGCCAGCCAAGCGCTGTAATAGAACATCACAGCGAGCGTAAAAATCGCCATCGCCCCATCGACCAGCGCCGCGACGGCACCTTGCGTCAAAAGGTTCTGGATGGGCACGACCGACTGGAAGCGCGAGAGAATATCGCCTGTATGGCGCTTTTCGAACCAATCGATGGGCAAGCGAAACAGGCGCCGCGCTATGTTTGTCGCAAGGCCATAGCCAACGCTCGTACCTGCATTCAGCAGAACGAACGACCGCAACAAGCTCGCCACCACGTTGATGAGCGTGAACAGGCCAAAGCCAAGCGCCAGCACAGTCAAAAGATCACCATCGAGCGCTGGCAGCGCGTTATCGATCGCGATCTGCATGTAATAGGGCGAGGCAAGGACGAAAGCCTGCAACACAACGCTCAGCAGCAGGACCTGGAACAATGCGCGTTTGAGCCCTGTCATCCGCGCCCAAAGCTGAGACAATTGCAACCGCTCACGCAGCGATTCCCGGTTGAAATCATTGCTTGGCCTCAGTTCCAGCGCCACCCCAGTGAAATGGTCCGAAACCTCGTGGAACGGCATCCAGATAGAACGGCCATCCGGGTTGTGGATCAGCGCTTTGCCGCCTTTGACCGCTTCGATCACCACATAATGGTTCAAGTCCCAGTGCAGCACAGCGGGCATGTGCAGGTTGCCAAGCTCCTCGAGCGGCAGTTTCACCGCGCGCGGCGTAAGCCCGATCTGATCAGCAAGATTGATAAGGGCTCTGAGCGGGGCCCCGCGCAAAGAGGGCGAATAGCGCCTCCGCATCGTGCCCAAATCAATGTCGAAACCGTGATAGTTCGCAATCATCGTGAGGCTTGCGAGCCCACATTCCGCGACTTCGGTTTGGCGGACGAGCCGCACGCGGCTCTGAGTTAGAAATCCGAGATCTAAAGCCATACTTATCGCTTCTGAACAGCAAACAAGGGTTCAAACAGCCACTCGAGCAGCGACTGATTTTCGGTGATTATGCGAGCGGTCAAAGTCATTCCGGGGACCAATCGCTCGCTGCGGCCAAAGGCGCTGATCTGCGCTTCCGCAATCTCCACAACGACCGGATAGACCGGGATCACGCTGCCGTTTGGCAAAGACTGGCTGATCGCGCTGCTAGCAACAATGCGGACTGTTCCCTCGACCGTGCCAAAGCGCTGATAAGGAAAAGCATCGATCGCCAGACGCACGCTCTGTCCTTGCTTCACGAAGCCGATTGCCTGGCTGGGCACGGTCAGTTCAGCGCGAAGCTGCGCACCATCAGGTATCACAGACATGATTTGACTTTGCGGGCTTACCCGCTGGCCACTTCGCATCGTTAGCGCAGTAACCGTGCCCGCAATGGGAGCGCTTAACGCGTAAGAACGCGCGCCCTCATTGCCCGCGGCTTGCTGCGCGACCTGCGCGCGCGATGCGGCAATATTGGCAATCTGGCTTTCCGCCTGAGCTGCAATCGTTGCGGCGCTGTTCGAGAGCTCGGCAAGCGTTGCTCTGCGCGATGTCAGCGATTGCTGAAGCTGAGACAATTGCTGCTGACGCGAGAGCAAAGTATCTTCGCGTGTCCGCAAATCCTGCATGCTGATGAAGCCGCGCTCCGCCACAGCGCGAGCCCGCGAGAGATCCTCTTCCGCTGATTTGACCAGGCTTTGTTGAAGGGTGATCTGCGATTGGAGCTGGTCAATCTCAGAGCGCAAGCCCGCCGCTTGAACAGTGATCTGGCTCTGCTGCGCGCTTGCAGAGCGCTGCGTGGCGGTAAGCTGCGCGACCAAGCTTGCATCCTGCTGCGTGATCGCTTGCTCAGTCATTGCGGCGGCGGAAAGACCGGTGATGCTGTCTTCCTCAGCGCGCACAGCGACCAGCCTGTCACCGGCTTCCACGCGCGCACCATCTTCAACAAACACATCCGTGATCACGCCGCTTCGTGTTGGGATGATCGCGCTCACACCTTTGTCGGGTACGATCTGGCCGCCAACCGTCTCAACGCGTGAGTAGGTTGCCAAAGACAAAAAGACGATGGCGACAATCAGCCCGCCGAAGATCAGATAGCCAATGAAGTGCCACGGCATCGGAATCGCGATCGACACCTCTCCAGGCAATCTGTCTTTCTTTTGCTGAAGGACTTCCTGACGAAAAAGCTGTGACATGAAGCGCTAACGTTCCTGGGCTGCGGAATATCCGTAGAGGTAGACGAGGCGTGCGCTACATCGGAATAGTGCAAGTGGGTTAGGCGGGCCCGCTCCCAGGAGAGCGAGCCCGCTTCGCCCCCGATAGACCTCTGGGTTA
>JBCBOW010000279.1:0-3627 GCA_039821045.1 Pseudomonadota bacterium | reverse complement strand
GGCCCGAACGGCCACGCAGCTGGTTGTCGATCCGGCGGCTTTCGTGGCGTTCGGTGCCCAACACGAACAATCCACCCGCTTCGATCACTTTGGCCTTTTCCGCCTTCACCTCTTCTTTGATCTTGGCGACGGCTTCGTCTTTCGCTGGGCCATCTTCCATCTCGCCGGATTCATCGTTGATGCGGAAATCGAGGTTGCCGCCCAGCTGAATATCGGTCCCGCGACCCGCCATATTGGTGGCGATGGTCACCGCGCCCAAGCGGCCTGCCTGCGCCACGATATGCGCCTCGCGCTCGTGCTGGCGCGCGTTGAGCACTTCGTGCTTGACCCCTTCCTTATCGAGAAATTGCGAGAGAAGCTCGGACTTTTCGATCGAGACCGTTCCCACAAGGATCGGCTGCCCAATTTCATTCTTCTCCTTGATCGCCTGAGCAATCGCGCCAAACTTATCGAGCGTGTTTTTGTAGAACTCATCGTCCTCATCGATCCGCTGCACGGGCAGGTTGGTCGGGATTTCGACGACGTTGACTTTGTAAATGTCCCAGAATTCCGCAGCTTCGGTCGCTGCCGTCCCAGTCATGCCGGAGAGCTTGGGATACATGCGGAAATAGTTCTGGAAAGTGATCGAAGCCATCGTCTGGTTCTCAGGCTCGATGTTGACGCCCTCCTTGGCTTCCACAGCCTGGTGCAAACCATTGGACCAGCGCCGACCATCCATCATGCGCCCGGTGAATTCATCAATGATGATCACCTTATCGTCCTTTACGATGTAGTGATCATCGCGGCGGAACATGTGGACGGCTTTGAGCGCCTGATCCAAATGGTGGACGACCTGGGTGTTCTCGACATCGTAGAGGTTTTCGGTCTCGAGCAAGCCCTTTTCGATGAGCAGCTTCTCGACCTCCTCTAGGCCATCCTCGGTGAGCTGGATGTTCTTGGTCTTCTCATCCTTCTCATACCACTCTTCCGGGATCTCCTTCGCCACTGCATCAAGCGAGACATAGAGATCCGATTTGTCTTCGGTCGGCCCTGAAATGATCAGCGGCGTGCGCGCTTCATCGATCAGGATAGAATCCACCTCATCAACAATCGCAAAAGCGAACGGGCGCTGCACCATCTGCGTGCGCTCATGCTTCATGTTGTCGCGAAGATAATCGAAGCCGAACTCATTGTTGGTGCCGTAGGTTATGTCGGCGTTGTAAGCGTCGCGCTTTGAGTATTCGTCCATGTTGGGCAGGATCGTGCCGACCGTAAGCCCAAGCCATTGGTACAGCTGACCCATCCAATCCGCATCGCGCGCAGCAAGATAATCGTTGACGGTGATGACGTGAACGCCCTTGCCCTCGATTGCGTTCAGATAGACAGCGAGCGTCGCCATCAGGGTCTTGCCTTCGCCCGTGCGCATCTCGGCGATCTCGCCGCGATGGAGGACGATGCCGCCAATCAGCTGCACATCAAAGTGGCGCATGCCGAAAACACGCATCGATGCCTCGCGAACGGTCGCAAAGGCCTCCGGCAAAATGTCATCAAGCGTGCTGCCATCGTCGAGCATTGTGCGGAAGCGATCGGTCTGCGCGCGCAGAGCATCATCAGAAAGCGCCTGCATCTGCGGCTCAAGCGCGTTGATCGCAGCGACAGTCTTGCCGAGCGATTTCACATAACGATCATTGGACGAGCCAAAGACCGACTTCATCAGTGCATCAAACATGGGTCGGGTGGTCCTGAAACTTGGGATCGCCTGCTGCGCAACTTTAGCAGCGAGGCTTACAACAAATACGGTGTGGTTTGCCGGTGGTTACGCGTGCGGCAACGCGATGCGGGCGCTACAGCTCAAGGCCGTGCGCGCGCGGTGAATGCGCCTATTCGTAAGCGCGCTCAATTCCCATTAGGACAGGCAGGCGCAGCGCTTGTGCAACGCGAGCCTGCATCGGGTGAGGCGTATCAGGAACGCGCTGCGCGGCGTTGCACGCCTCTTGCTCGCGGATCGGCTGCGGCAGGCCGCAACGCTCCTCACCAGATTGCACCTCAGCGCCAATGTTGCACGCCATTTGCTCCAGCGCGGACGCACCTACCGGCGCTTGCAGCGCGGCGAGGCCCGAAAGCAGAGCCAAAAGAGCAAAAAGTTGGCGCGTCATATTTCGGCTAAATAGGAGTTGTGAACCGGTTCGTCCACTCGCTTAAGCCTAAGGAAGCCGCTTGGGTGTTCCCCTATCCCCGGCTTTGCAGCATCTCACTCGCTCGGATCTGAAATCTCGGTCCCCAGAAACAGCACCACCTGTTTGTCAATCGGCATACCCTTGGCGTCTCGATAAGGCGGGCGGATACGGTCCGTGTTGGCTCCCGGACACGGCTCGCGCTCAAAATTCCGACTCATCCGCTCAGAAAACTCACCGCTTCTTTCGAGCACTTTGCAATCGCGCGTTCGGCCATCCTTGCCGACCGTGAATTGCACCTTGATCATCGCGGTTCCAGGAAATTCCGGGCCTCTTTTGCGCCAGTCGAACGAATCTTCGTAAAAGTGCGCGATGGCGTTGTCGTTCTCGTCCACTGCCGGTGCGAATTGCGCACGCTCTACCACGATGTCGCAGGTCGTCTGATCGAGTATCTCGTGCCCGGAGCTGTCCATTATTTCACAAGCAGTCGGCATGCCTTGTGCATCGATAGAGAGCTTGTAGCGCACGAAGCCCTCCCAATCGTTCATCCACGCTTCTGCCGGATAATCGGCGGCATTGGGAAAAGCAGAGTTGCCATTGCGCACCCTCGGATAGGATTTCACGCGCACCTCGGGCTCTTCCACGGGAGGTGCCGGAGGTATCACCAACGATGGCGGCGGCACGAGCCGAGGCGCCTCCTGCGCGCTTGCCTCATCCACTGGCGCTGCGCTGATTGCGAGAAGGCCGATGGCCGCGACAAGAATCTTTGGTTCCCCCATGTGAGGAGGCATAGCCTCTCTCGATTAATGCCGCCAGACTCAACAGCGCATTGCCCCTCTGACAAAGGGCGATTAGAGCGCGCAGCGGTATGGATATGTCCCCTTCTCCGCTTGCGGTGCCCTTCCCGGATCTACCGTCTATCGGCGGGGTGGAGCTGCGCGTTTCGCGCGCGCACTACAAGGAGTGGGACCGCGCCGATCTGACCTTGGTCACGCTGCCCGAAGGTACCGCGGTCGCAGGCGTGTTTACCCAAAGCGTCTGCGCATCCAGCGAAGTCGAATTGGGCCGTGAACAGGCGAAACTGGGCCAAGCGCGCGCTTTGGTGGTGAATGCGGGGAACGCAAACGCCTTTACGGGCTATCGCGGCCGCGAAGCGGTCGAAGCGATACAAGAGCAAGTCAGCGCAGCGCTAGGGTGTGAGAGTGGCGCGGTGTTCGTCTCTTCTACGGGCGTGATCGGAGTCCCGCTGCCAAAGGACAAAGCAAAAGCCGGGCTTGAGGCGGCCCTCAGGGCGCCGTTGTGCTCCTGGGAAGATGCGGCGCTGGCGATCACGACCACGGACACCTTCCCAAAAGGCGCGCGAACATCAGCGATGATCGGCAACACGCGTGTCGAGCTCATCGGGATCATCAAGGGCTCAGGGATGATCGCGCCCGATATGGCGACGATGCTGGGCTACATTTTTACCGACGCA
>JBCBOW010000278.1:0-3628 GCA_039821045.1 Pseudomonadota bacterium | reverse complement strand
CTTTAATCCAGACACCTACGACGCCCTCACCCGGCGTCGCGCCTTTGGCCAGGATCGCGTCACCTGCGGCCTGCGCTCGCGGATCTGCTGCGCTTACAGCGCCAGTGATCGTAGTGCCAGCGGAGGCGCCAGGGCTGGCGGATGCGATCGTCTCATTCGGCGGCGCGGAACAAGCGATCAAGCCGAGGGCAAGGAGCGAGACGAGATGTGATGCGCGGCGTTTGATCATGCAAACAAACGCTATTCGCTTCCCACCGCCTCTGCAACACTTGCAAACCCCTCGCGCTGCATCAGCCGCTCAATTCCGCTCGCTATGCGCGCGCCAAGGCCTGGCCCTTCATACACCATTGCGGAGTAGAGCTGGACGAGGCACGCACCGGCTTTGATCCGCTCCCAGGCATGCTCTGCCGTTGCGATACCACCGACGCCGATGAGCGGCATAGCGCCCCCTGTAGCCGAGCGAAAATCGCGGACCCGCTGCAGCGCGAGGCTACGCAAAGGCGCGCCGGAGAGCCCACCCGTCTCGCCTGCGTGGCGGGAGATGAGGTCAGGACGAGACACCGTCGTGTTCGACACGATCAGCGCGCCCAGCTTCCTGTCGAGCGCGATCCTCGCAATGGCGTCAATGTCGGCAGGCTCAAGATCAGGAGCGACTTTGAGGAAGATTGGCGGCGCGTTTTCGCTCACAGCCGCATTGCGAGCTTCGATCACACCATCAATCAGAGCGGTGAGCGCGCTTTCGTCCTGAAGTGCTCGCAGGCCCGGCGTGTTGGGGCTCGAGACGTTGACTGCAAGGTAGCTTGCAAAGGGCGCCATACGCTTGGCCATCGTTGCATAGTCTGCGATCCGATCGTCGGAATCCTTGTTCGCGCCGATGTTGATCCCGAGAATGCCGGGCTTGCCTTGCCGAGCCTGCAGCCGCGCTATGGCAGCCTCAACCCCCGCATTGTTAAAACCCATACGATTGATGACAGCTTCGTCTTCCACCAATCGGAAGAGACGAGGACGCGGATTGCCTGCTTGCGGGCGCGGTGTGATCGAGCCAACCTCGGTGAAGCCGAAGCCGAGCCCTAGCAACGCGTCAGGAACCTCGGCATCTTTGTCAAACCCGGCTGCAACGCCGACCGGATTAGGAAAGCTCAAACCTGCAACGTCGACTTTGGCAGCGCCGGGCTGCGCCAAAGAGGATCGCGCTCCGCGATTTGGCAGAGCTTTCAAGGCTGCGATGGCGAGACGGTGCCCGCTCTCCGAATCAAGCGCAAATATGGCCGGGCGAACAAGTCGAAAGAGCATGCCATCGCCCTATCCCAACGGTCTCGATGGACACAAGATCGATGGATCAGTGAATGGCTCCGGAGCTCAAGGTGATACACCAGAATATGGTTTATTCTTAGCTATTTATGCAAGTGATGTGGCTTGTAGATTGGCGTCAAAAATTCCCCCTGTCGATTGTGTACAATTCATAGTTTGACCCGCTGGCTAGAGAGTCTTTGCGACCCGAAGGGCTTGGAGCAGCAATGCGAAGAGTTCCTCAACTCAAAGGGCGGCTCCATTGCGGGGCCGCCCCTTTTTTGTGTCATCTTTTTGTATCAAGCCGAAATTAACGCTAAGAGCGTATCAAGGGCGTAACGATACAAAGGGTCCAACGCATCTGCTGTCCGCGATCTCCTCGCTTGCCGTGCGCACGCGCGATGGCGTGCGATACCGTTTCATGCCACCCCTGCGCAATTCGGGGCTAAAGGCATGAGCGCTGCGAGAGACAGTCATAAAACCCCCACGCCTGGCGCGCAGATCGAATGGATCGCTCCGTCCGAAGATCTCAGGGAACTCGTCAACACGCTATTTATCTTGCGCGTGGGCAAAGGCCGCCGTGAAGGCATGATGCCTGCATACTCAGCGCAGCTCTGCGTGTTCGTCAAAGGGCAGGTTTCGATCCAGCATGCCGATGGCAGTCTTGGCCACTCTGGCGCGATTACCTTCAACGCGCCGCTTTTGCAGGCCGCGCCGATTGTTATGCAAGGGCCCATAATCAATGTTGGCGCATCGTTCACACCGCTTGGTTGGGCGGCTGTATCCAATCTCCCGGTCGACACTGTCCATAATGTTACGCTGGAGGCCGACACTGTTGTGGCCGATAAGCATCTTGCGGACCTGACTGAGCAGCTCAAGAGATGCCGCAAGAGCGAGATCGTGCCTCAGGCTTTATGCGCGCCTATCGAGGCCATGATCCGCTCGGCGGCAAAGGCAAACGAGCGCACGAGCCGGAGTGATCATCGCGCCATGATTGCGGCGATCGAAAGCTGGCTCAGCGGCTCGCTTAACCCGCCCGTTGCTGAACTGTATGATTCAGTGGATCTCTCACCGCGCCAGATTCAACGTTTGTGCAAA
Source organism: Pseudomonadota bacterium (assembly GCA_039821045.1). Taxonomy (GTDB): domain Bacteria; phylum Pseudomonadota; class Alphaproteobacteria; order Sphingomonadales; family Sphingomonadaceae; genus Erythrobacter. The sequence continues at coordinate 1,240 of JBCBOW010000278.1, read as the reverse complement.
CGCTATTTTGGTGTGCCGCCCGCGCAATTGGTAAAGCGGTATCGCGCCATCCGCGCCGCTATGCTGCTCGCTAACGATGATTTGTCTGGCGATCTGCGCGATGACGCGTTGGGCTCCTATTTTGATCAGGCGCATCTCATTCACGATTTGCGCCGTTTCACAGGGCGCACTCCCAAGCGGCTCGCCAAAGATCAACTTTCGCAGGACTTTCTTGATCCGAATGCGCATGGGCGCTCGGCTGATGTGGTCCGCTCGGACGATTTTGAAGACTGAAGCGGCGAGACGCCGGCCTTGAAGCAATGCGCGCTTGAAATCAGACCGTTTGGCGCGTATTTCAAATCCGACTCATACAGTCCGATTTAAGAACCGCTCGCAACAAGCGCTGTGGACCACCCATTTTACAAGGCTTTTCATCGAGCTATGCGCTTGTCCAATCTCACTGATTACGCCGTCATCACGATGGTCCAGGCTAGCCGGCATTGTGGCGAAGGCCGAGTGAGCGCGGCGGAGCTGGCGAGCGAAACGGGTTTGCCCGTACCCACAGTGCAGCGCCTAGTTTCCAAGCTGACCGGCGCCGGCCTCCTGCGCTCCGTGCGCGGCGTTGGCGGTGGCTTGCAGCTTGGCCGACCGGCCGCCGCGATCACGGTCGCTGACATTGTCGAGGCGGTTGAAGGCCCGATCGCGCTCACCGCCTGCATCGATCATGGCGACTGCGACTTTGAAGCAGGCTGCACCATGAAGCCGCATTGGCCGATCATCAACGAGGCGCTGCGTGGTGCGCTCGCTGGCATCACGCTTGATCAATTGCGCACCCCCCCGCGAAGCGCCTCCGCGCCCCCCGCTCAGTCAGAAGAAGAAGTGGCATGACAGACAATCTTGATCTCCAGTCCCGTGACAATGCTGCGCCGGAAATGGATGCGCAAGCCAAGGCGGCGGCTGCCAACGCGGCGGAATATGAGCATGGCTGGTCTGCTGACATTGACACTGAGTTTGCCGAAAAGGGCCTTTCGGAAGACACGGTGCGCTTCATCAGCGCCAAGAAGGGCGAGCCGGAATGGATGCTCGATTGGCGGCTGAAGGCGTTTCGTCTGTGGCAGGCGATGAAAGAGCCCGATTGGGCCAAGGTCGGCTATCCCGCGATCGATTACCAGGACGCCTATTACTACGCCGCGCCTACCAAGAAGGTCGAGCTGGATTCGCTTGATGACCTCGATCCCGAGATCAAGGCGGTGTACGATAA
>JBCBOW010000277.1:0-3634 GCA_039821045.1 Pseudomonadota bacterium | reverse complement strand
GCCTGAATCCGGACGAGTTTATCCGCATTCACCGTTCGACAATCCTGCGCCGTGACACGATCAGGGGCTTGCGCCACGATGGCTTGGGCGTTTGGTCAGCTGAGCTGATGAATGGCGAGGCCTTGAGGATTGGGCGGACCTATCTCTCGAAAGTCAAAAAGATGGCAGGCCGCTAGCACCAGTTGAACGCTGAGGCTGGCTACCCTGTTCGCTCGGCGGGGCATCTTTCGAAAAGAAAAGGCTTGGAGCGCAGGGGTGAAGACTGCGTCCAAGCCTGAAAGTGAACACCTGAGGGTTAGAATTAGGTGCTTTCGGAATGTTCGCGGATCAACCGCCGCGCTGTTGTTTGAGTGTGACCGTGGCGACTTGCTGGCGGGCTGACGCACGCGCTTTGGCGAGGCACTTGCGGGCGTCATAGCTGCGCAGGCGGTTCGTCGTTGAGGCAGAATTCGTGTCGCAAACACGCTTGGCAGCGGCATTCACACGGCGATCGAGAGTTTCTTGTCCAGCCTGAGTGCTAAGATCCAGATCTGCAAAGCTGACGGTTTCGGTTTTCACTTCAGCCGAAGTGGCAAAAGCGGGGGTGGCGGCACCAGCCACGCCAAGCGAGGCCGCGACGAGGGCAAAAGTCACAGATTTCATTACGTCTCTCCTAGTGAGCGGGTCAGCCTCGGCCTTCGATCGGGGGTTCGAAGCGGGGATACCGAGCCACCTGCTGATTGGAGAAATACGCCGAACTGACAATGCGATCACGCGAGCTTCGATTGCAGGCGCTTGTCTCTCGATTGGAGCCGAGCGCAAAAGACCAGCGACTAAAGTTTGCCGACCAATGGTCCATTCCGTCCGACTGGCGTTTGCGCCATACTGTCACATATGACTTGGGCGCTCGCGATCATCCTGATTCTGGGTATCGGCAACTTCGCGTTGCACCGCGCGGTGCTGGAAAGCGGCCATTCGATGATGGAACAAATGCCGGAGTTTTTGGAGCTCCTGGGCGGAAGGCTTACATTGCTTGCCGAGTTTGGGGTGTTGGTGGGTGCTCTTTTGCTCGCCGCGAATGGTTGGCCGGCGATTGCCTGGGCCTATCTTGCCTACAGCGCGCTCAATGGTATGGCCGCATGGCTGATCCTGACGGGGCGCGTATAGGCCTTTTACCGAAGGAGATGCTTCCAAAGGCGCTGCGATGACGACCCGATTGTTCCACATCAGCGATGTCCACTTTGGCGTCGAAGACCGAGCGGCTCTGCGCCAGATCGAGCGTGCTGTGGCGGATGAACGTCCAGATGCTCTCTTATGCACTGGCGATCTTACCCAACGCGCAAAGCACCGCGAGTATGCGGCAGCGCGACGCTGGTTTGGCACCCTCGATGTCCCAGTCATTCTGGATCCGGGCAATCACGACATGCCATACTATAATCTGCTTGAGCGGTTCAGCGATCCCTATCGCCGCTACAACCGACTCAACCGCGAAGTGGGTGGCGCGCTTGTTTCAGACGACGTGGTGCTGGTGCCCTTAAAGACGACTGTGCGCTCGCAAAACCGCTTCCCATGGTCTGACGGTGTGGTCACTCGGTCTGCCTTATCGCGGACCCTTGCGCGGCTCGAACCCCTTCGCGATGACGAGCGCAGCGTTATCATCACCGCTCATCACCCACTGCTTGGGCCTGATGACCACGGACACAACCCGACGATCGGCGGCGATGAGGCCTTTGCGCAACTGGCGAAAGCTGGCGCCGATGCGGCGCTTTCCGGGCATATTCACACGCCCATCAATGAAATTCGCGAGCGCGGCGGTCATGCTATGCGAATGATCGGTGCTGGGACGGTTTCGACGCGTTTGCGCCATGGAGCGCCTCCTAGCTGGCAAGTTTTGACCTGCGAGCGCGGCAGCGAGATATCAGTCGACGTCCGGATCGCCGCTTCATCCTGAAAAACCATATAGGTTTAAGCCCAAGGAGCCGCGTTAACTTTTCTTATCGGAGCCTCGGTAACGATTTTTAAGTGATGCTTGTATGTGCGGCGTTGTTGTTGGTTTGCAGTGCTGCGTATTTGGTCTGGTCAATTCGGTATCAAGAGCCTGCGCTTCTAAAGGCGCAGGACAAGGGGTTTGCAATGTTCAAAGCGGTAGCGTTAGGCGCTGTCCTGAGCTGGTCGGTCGCGCTCGTAATCGGCACACAAGGATCAAGCGGCGGATCACTTGCCATTTATCCGATGGCGGTGGGCGATTTTGATATCTACTGGTCTTGGCCGCTCTTTTGTGGCGGCACGGGTCTGTCCTGGGCAATCATCATTTTGCAGAGGTAAACGCACCGCCAAGTGCCCATCGCATGGAGGAGGCGCAAAAAAAGGCGACTTTCGTCTACCACGAAAGCCGCCCTTCTTGAGTGTTGCACTGCTCTTGATGGGCAGCGCTTTCGGAATTTTTGAAACTCTGGATCAGCGTTTGGAGAACTGGAAGCTGCGGCGAGCTTTAGCCCGGCCATACTTCTTACGTTCTACTACGCGGCTGTCGCGGGTCAGGAAGCCAGCCGCCTTGACTGTGCTGCGCAGTTCGGGCTCGTACTTCGTCAAGGCCTGAGCGATACCATGCTTGACCGCGCCAGCTTGGCCTGAGAGGCCGCCACCACTGCAAGTTGCCACGACATCATATTGACCTTGGCGATCCGTGATCGAAAACGGCTGGTCAATGATGAGCCGCAGGGTTGGGCGCGCGAAATACACTTCCTGATCGCGGCCGTTGATCGTCACTTTGCCGGTGCCCGGCTTAATCCAGACGCGGGCGGTGGCGTCTTTACGCCGGCCGGTTGCATAAGCACGACCCTGCGCATCGAGCTCTTGCTCGCGCAGCGGGGTCGCCGGGTTTTGAGCGATCTCTGCTGCATCAGCTTCAGGCGCATCGCCAGCGATCTCCTTAAGATCAGCGAGATCGGAAACGGTTTCATTGTTGTCAGCCATTATGCGGTGACCTTGTTCTTGCGGTTCATAGAAGCAACGTCGAGCACTTCAGGCTTTTGCCCATCATGCGGATGCTCGGTGCCGGAATACATGTGCAGCGCTTTCATTTGCTGGCGGCCCAGAGGCCCGCGCGGGATCATGCGCTCAACGGCCTTCTCAAGCACGCGCTCAGGAAAGCGGCCTTCGAGCACTTTGGCCGGTGTCGTTTCCTTGATGCCGCCGGGGTGGCCAGTGTGCTTGTAGTAGACCTTGTCGGTCATCTTGTTGCCGGTGAACCGGAGCTTGTCGACATTGAGCACGATCACATGATCGCCGCAATCGACGTGCGGAGTGTAGCTTGGCTTTGTCTTGCCGCGCAGGATATTGGCAATGATTGAGGCGAGACGGCCAACAACCAAGCCATCAGCATCAATAATGTGCCATTTCTTTTCGACCTCAGCCGGTTTGATCGACCGGGTCTGCTTGCTAAGCGCTTTCATTCGGATACGTCCTTAAACGCGTGAAAAGGTGTGACGTCGCGCACAGCCTAGCTCCTGAAAGAACCTAAGTGGCGCGACTCAAAACTCGAAGCACGGTGCCTCTTATTCGTGAAGTGGCGCGCAAATGTCGTTTGAGTGGCTCAAAGTCAAGCAAAAGCGACGGTTTCGGTGGAGGTAAAATAATACCTTCATGCGGATGT
>JBCBOW010000276.1:0-3645 GCA_039821045.1 Pseudomonadota bacterium | reverse complement strand
CTTTCGCCGTATGACGAAGCCCTGCCGATGCAATATTGCGTGCCGCGCTGCTATGACAATGGCAGCCCTGAGCCCGTCTTCCGCAAAGGCGGAACGGGCGCCGAGCTCGCTCTGGAGCTGATGGCGCTTGAAAGCCTCGCTGATGGCGTGCCCGAGGTGGAGCGCTTTGGCTACATCCTCGCCGCTGATGTCGCTGCGCTGCCCTGATCCCCGCTGAGCCAGGAGAACAGCGATGCCTGAGGCAATCCCATCGCCCGGCGCGGGCGAGACCGTGCTCGCGCTTGACACGATCATCACGCGCCCCGTTATCGAAGTGGACGGCAAACGCCACGAGATCGTCAGCCTGGATGAGCTTTCGATTGTCGAGCTGCAGCGCCTCACGCGCTGGGTCGATCGGATCGAAGCGCTGGTCAAAGTCGATACTGAAGAAGCGGAAGACGAGTTCAAACAGCTGATCGAGCTCGCAAGCGCGATGATCTGCGCGCCGATGCCTAAGGCCGTCTTCGCCAAGCTCAGCGGGGCGCATCGATGGCAGGTGATCGAGGCTTTTACCGTGCTCCTGCTGCGATCAAAGATGAGCGCGGCAGGAGCGATGCAGAGCGCGATCGCGGCGATGATGCCGGAAGGCGGCGCGGCGCTGGGCCCAGCGGATGGAATGCCGTTGTCCCCCGGCTCCAGCGCGCCTTCGGCGGGGACTGGCGGCTCTGGTTTTATGAAACGCCTCTGGTTCTGGTTGACAGCTACATGAGGATGCTGGTGCGCCTTGAAGCGGGCGATGAGCTCGCGGCGGTGCGCGTGGCGCAGCTGGGCAGCGGGAATGTTGCAGAGCGCGATCAAGCCAAAGCGATCAGCGCGATCCAGACGCGCGCGGATGGCGGGCGTCGCCCGCGCGCAAGGAAGGCGAGCAAGAGCGATCTCGCTGGCTTGGGGATCGGGCTGACGATCGTGCCGCCGCGCGCCAAGCCCGATGCGGCCAAAGGCGGGGGCGATGGCGATGGCTGAAAATCTCGGCGATGCGCTCCTGAGCCTGCGCACTGATGATGCGCGATTTAACCAGGGGATCGATCGCGCCGAGGGGCGCGCGCGCAAGCTTGAGACAACGCTCGATAAGACGACGCAGAGCACCGATCGGCTCGGGCGCGAGATGGTCGATACTGCAAAGAAGTCCGATCAGCTGAGCGGCGCCCTTGATCGCCAGCGGATGCGCGGGCGCGAGAATGTCAAATCGCTTGGAGCCCAACGCGTCGGCATGCAGCAGCTGACGATGCAGGGCAATGACATGATCACCATGTACAACCTGGGCGCGCGGCCGAGCCAGATTTTCGCTTCGCAGATCGGGCAAGTAACTCAGGCTGTGACACTCGCGACCGGGGGCGCTGGGCGTTTCGCGTCGTTTCTGATGGGGGGGTGGGGGCTGGCCTTGCAAATCGCGCTTGTCGCGCTTGCCCCGTTTATCGGGCGTCTGTTTGAAGCCGAAGAGGCCTTCGAAGCGGCCGAGCTTGCAGGCTCGCGATTTGGCGATGCGCAGAGCATTCTGGGCACCGTCATCGATCTCACCACCGGCAAGATCAAAAACCAGACAGCGGCGGTCCGGGCGCTTGCTCAGGCGCAGATCATCCAGGGCAAGATCGAAGAGGGCGCGGCGCTGCGCGATGCGACCGGCCGCCTCGCCAGCTACAACGCAACGCGCGATCCCGTCGTCTTTGAGGGCCAGGAGATTGCCCCCGGTTTGAACGAGCGCGTCGATCGGATCGGCAGCGCGGTGGTGGCGTTTCGGAACGGTGAGATCGGCGCGAAGGCTGCGATCGCGCGGCTTGAAGGCCAGCTCACAACCGGCGATGCCGATGATCCCGCGATGCAGGCGATCCAGGCGATCAGCGATGCCGGGATTGCAGGCGCCAATCTCAGCGCCTTTGAGAGCGCTGATCAGGCGCTAAACGGCAATCAAGAGGCGCTTCAGCCGTTCTTAAGGCCCGGCAGATCGGGCTCGAAAAAGACGGCCAAAGCCAAGAAAGGCCCCGACCAGGCGGCGATCGATGCGCAGTTTGACGATCAGCTCACCGGCATTACGCAGCGCATCTTGCGCGCGCGCCAGCAAACCGCTGAGACCGCCGAAGAGCGCGCCGAGCTGCAAGCGCGCCAAGTGGAATGGACGCGGCTTTCATCGCTGGCCGATATCGCCGCTGACAAAAAGCTGAGCGACGCGCAAAAGGCCGAGCTGAGCGCCGCGACCACCCGGCTCGCGGATGCCGAGCTCGCCGTGATCGAGCAAGCCAAAGAGCGCCAGCTGCTGCAAGAGCGCGCCGAGGTCGAGCGCGATATCCGCGCGCTCGCCGATGAGCGCTATCGCGGGCAAACGACAGCGCTGCGCGATCAGCTCGCGCTCGCCGACACCGAAGCCCAGCGTAAGCGGATCGCGCTGCAGCTGTTCGAAGCCGAGCAGGCAATGCTGCGCTCGCGGCTGATGGCGGTGATCTTCAGCGAGACTGCGACGAATGCTGAGCGCGAGCGCGCCGAGATTGCTCTCAGGGCTCTGCGCGACAACGCTCCGGCTGCTCAGGCCGCTGCCTCGCGCGCGAACGAAACCACGCTCGATCGTTTCTTGCGCGATCTCGACAAGACGCCTGAGCAGATCAACGAGGCGCTCGATCTCATCAGCGTCGATGGCTTGCAGACGCTCGAAGACAGCATCGTCAATGTCACGCGCGGCGTTGGCAGTCTGGGCGATCTGTTTTCCAAGGTGGCCGATCAGATCATCGCTGATCTGGCGCGCATCGCGATCCAGCAAGCGATCACCAAGCCGCTTGCAAACGCGCTGTTCGGCGCTGGCGGCAGCGGGGGCAGCGCAGGTGGCCTCGGCGGCTTGTTTGCCGGGCTCTTCGCGGATGGCGGGACGATCCCGCGCGGGCAGTTTGGCATTGTGGGCGAGGAAGGCCCGGAAGCGGTCTTTGCGACCGCGCGCGGCGTGCAAGTCTTGCCCAATTCAGCGCTGCGCAGCGTGCCCGCCGAGGCAGCGGGCGCAGGCGATGCGAATGTCACGATCAACATGCCGGTCGATGCGACAGGCGCCGATCCCGCCGCGATCGGGCGGCTGAACTCGCGCCTCGATGGGCTGGAGCGCAATCTTGATGTGACGATCGTCAGCGTGGTGCGCGATGCGCAGGAGCGGCGCATCCTGGGCGGGGGCGGCCGGTGAACCTCGCTCTGCCCAAAACGCTCAGCGGGATCGCCCGCGTCAAGCTTGATATCGAGCGCGTTGACTATTCCGCGCCCGAGGCGAGCGGGCGGCAAGGCGGCGTCCAGGCGGGCTTTCCGCTGTGGGCGGTTCGTCTGGAGCTTGATCGCGTCGATCCGGCCAGCGCCGATCTTTGGTGCGCTTTCATCGATCGGCTGCGCGGGCGGATGAGGCGCTTTGCGTGCGGCGATCCGGCCCGGCCTCACCCGATCAAGCACGCTTTCGGCATGCTCGATTTGGCCCGCGCTGATGGCACCGCGTTTGACGGCACCGCGATCACCTGGAGCCAGACGATCGATGCCCTCCTCGACGACTACGGCCTGGCTCGTGAACCAGTCGGAATCAGCCTGGATGGCGACGATGCTCCGCGGCCCGCCGGGGAAGGCGACAACCACCAGGATCGAGCAGCC
>JBCBOW010000275.1:0-3646 GCA_039821045.1 Pseudomonadota bacterium | reverse complement strand
CGCCCTTTGCCCCTCAGTCGTCGGCTTCAACGAAGAGCTCAGCAGCTTCATCGAAGCCCGCATGCGCACCGTGGCTCAAGCCGCCGAGGTCGCTGTCGCCCGAGGGGACTGCAAAGCCAACGTCCAAGTCCTCGTCGTCGAAGACGGCCCCGCCATGATCAACCGCCTGCGCCAGCGCAACAAGGGTGCGTTTGGCAAGATGCGCCCGCATGAGCGCCGCAAGCTCGGCGCCGCGCAAGGCCCGGCCTATGTCTGGCACCTCGTTGACACCATCGGCACAACCAGCAAAGCCAAGCGCGATGAGCCGGGCAGCGGCCTTGTCATCGACACGGGCACAGATGGCGGCGCCTACTCGCTGCTCTCATCTGACCTCTTCAAAGCCGCGCGGTCCAACAACAAGTCGCTCATCACCGAGCCTGTCAGCCAAAGCATCAACCACGCCTTTGTCCTCATAGAGAAGGACGCTGTCATGGGCCTTGACCCGCGCCAGATCGCTGATTTCGCAACCGTCATGGCGCTCGCCCGGGCTGAGAGTGAGAGCGCTGAGGCACCGCCAATCGAGACCATCCGCACCCTGTTCCAGTCCGCGCCCGAGGAAGCCCCGCTCTCGCTCACCGCGTGGGATCTCGCGCTGCTCACCTCGCTCTACAAAGCCCGTGGCAACATGCGCGCAGGCCAGCAGCGCGCATCGATGGCGAGCACCTTTGAGAGAGTGCTCGACGAGCAGAAGGACGAGAGCTGAGCGCTCGCGCTTAGCCGGTGATCTCGACGCCGGCTTTCTCAGCGCAGCCGATGAACGCGCGCTCCATTGACGATTTGCTCATCCCGCCCCCGCCGCTCAATGCGGCCTCGGCGGCGCCCATCAGCTTGTCGGTCACACAGCTGCACAGCTCGCCCGATTGCTCGCGCGTCACAGAGCTGTCCGCGCGTTCGGTCCGCGTGATGCATTTGGCGATCGCCTCGCCCTTTGCCCCGCCGCCATAATCGGCAGGGTCCGGCGCATCGCAACCGGCGGTGAGCATCAGGGTGAAGGCCGCAAGGGCAGGAGCGCAGTGTCTCATGGACCTTGGTTTAGCACTCACAGGTTAACGCATTGCACTCGGTTCATCGCATGCCTGCCTCGTCTGACACACCTGGCACACTGTCCTGGCGCAAAAAACCCGCCTCCCGCTCCGCCGCCGCCGAGCGCTGTTCTTCGCGCTCTTCAGTGGCGAGTTCGCCCGGCGTTCGCCTGAACTCGATCTCGGGCTCCTGCGTCAGCGCTTCGACCGCGCCGTAGAAATCGCGCGCGCCCTCGCATGCCTCGCTGTCCTCGGTCAGCCGATCAAGCCGCCCCAAATGCGCCAGCAGCAGCCGCGCATCATAGCGCCGCCGCGTTGCGACCTCTTCGCCGTGGTAAAAGACCGTCTCTTCCACGCCGTTGAGCGCCCGGTCCGCGAGCTCCTCTTCAACCTTGGGCCGCGCCAGCAGCAAGGCGGCATCCCACAAGGCTCTGAAGCGCGGACAGGCGCGGCGCATGCGATAAGCGGTGGTGCGCGAGACCTCAGCGGCCCGAGCCGCCGCGCGCACATTGCCCCAATCAGACAGCGCATCGAGGAACGAGGCCTGCGCCTCGCGTGAGAATTGCTGCGGGACGGCGTGGGTCGGCGGGATGATAGCGGGGAGATTTTTGGACATGAGCGGCTCCGGGTAACGGTTGCGCGCGCCGCCGCAAGGCCGCCAGCGAGACTTAGGCCTCCGCCGCGCCCGATGGCGCGTGGGGCCTAAGCGGACGCCAAAAGCAGCAGGCGTCCGCGCCGGCGCTTGAGGCAAAAGCAAACGCGGGAGCCGGGGTATCTAGTCACAAAGCGTGGAGTAGGAAAATGCTGGAGCGCCCGGCGCTGAGAAGAGCGGGATGCCCGGCCCGCTGGCCCCGAGCGCGCGGGGGGCGGCGCTTAGTCAGCGTAAGCGAGCAACTGCGGCGTAACGATCCGCCCGCACAGGGCGAGCTCGTTTTGCGCATGACGGCGCAGAAGCGCTTCGGTGGTGTTCGGACCCCCTCCCGATCAGCCCCAATTCCAACCGAGCCTGCCATTGCTTATGCGCCGCGCGGCCATACGTCACATCGTCAATATTGCGATAAAGCGCCGGACCAAGACGGACACCACCGGCTTGAGCGTGGGATTTGGGCATGAGGGGGCTCCTGTGGGGTTGAGGAGCTTGGAGCGTAGCGGTTTGGGGGCGTGTAGGAAAATAAGCGACTCTTAGACAGGACTGTTAGTTTGGGGTCAGCCAATTTCGGGCAAAGGTAAGTCGAGCTGCTTCGATTTCGCAAATCTGGTGAGTAGCCGCTTGGTCATTGAACTTCGGAAAACACGATAAGCGGCTTGGCCTGGGTTCTGCATCATGAACTCATCAATTTGCTGCTTCACACCCTCATAATGGTGCTGAACCGCCTCGAAATCGAAAAGATCGGTCCCTTCACCTTCGGCAGTTAGGCTCAGCATGAAAAGCAAGTGGAATACACCCTCAACGATCCAGCTCTCATCATATGAACCACGAATTCTAGAATTCATCAATGCTAGCGTTTTTCGTCGGTCATCGTCTACTAGGCGATATAGTTTCCAAATTGCGAGAACATTCTCTGATGAAAGAATGCTCTCATCGAAAACCCAGTGATAGTACTCGCCGAAAATTCTGTTTGAAGCGGTCTTCGCGCGATCAGGCTCGCGCTTGAGGTAGGCAAGTATCACTTGGCCGAGTTTGACCGCGTCAATCCGCTTGTCCGAAGGTTGGTCAATGTGTTGGTCGTTCTTTCGTTCGTAAAAATATCCTAGACCGGCTAGTGCATTCTCCAGTCTTATCTGAATTGAATCGTTCGAACGAATATCTCTGCTACGTATAGGTGTTTGACTATTCGTCGCTTCAGCGACGCTGTTCGTGAAGCGTTCATCAGCCGTTTCAATTATGCGAACCAAGAGACGAATGTCAGCGACTCTCGGTGGGTCAGACCTTGCGGCCTCGAAAAGAGCATGGGACGTTTGGCCACCGTTGACAACTTGCGGGTTCAGCATTCTCACCTTGGGGGCAGATGCCTTGGGTTGGTAGTCCATTTTTTCGCACGTGATGGTAATTCCGTTGTTCAGATACCAGAATTGTGCATTATCCTGACTCAATGCGCTCGAAAGTATTTTCCGATTAATGTCATTATCTTCACCGAGATAAATTCTAATGTTGTCTTCAAATAGTGACTCGTCAATTTCTTGAGGGAATTCTTGATCTGAGATCAAAGATACAATTTCATCAGCTCGGACAGTCCCAATTAATCCCTTCGCGAAGCCGTCCGTTCGCCCATAATACTGGTCTTCGACAAGCCTGAGAGTCAGCTCGCGATCCTCGCTGGCTGACTTCGTAAGGACCCTCGAAAACCACATCAGATCATGCTGACGCAATGATCCATGCTGATATGGCCTCAAGGCCTCTTCGAACCTCAACCGATGGGCATCAGTAAGAGGGGCAGCATTGTTGCAGAGATGGACTTGAATGCTGTGAACAGCCTCATCCAATGCTGCCCATACCGATTCGACTTTCCCCCAAAGCAGCGAATTGCAGCTGTCTTTAAGGGTCTCATCCTTCCGCAAGCAGGAATCTAGAAAACTAATAATCT
>JBCBOW010000274.1:0-3647 GCA_039821045.1 Pseudomonadota bacterium | reverse complement strand
GTCCCAGATCTCGACGAGCGCTTCCGTCAGCTCATCCATCATGTCTTCCGTGTGGTGCGGGCCGGGAGTAAAGCGCAAGCGCTCAGTGCCGCGCGGTACGGTCGGAAAATTGATCGGCTGCACGTAGACGCCGTATTCGGCGAGCAGGATGTCGCTGATCTTTTTCGCGCGCACAGGATCACCGACCATCAGCGGGACGATATGCGTCGTTGAATCCATCACAGGCAGACCTGCTTCAGCGAACTTGAGCTTGAGCATCGCGGCGGCGGAATGCTGCGCATGGCGCTCAACGCTTGAGGATTTGAGATGCTTGACCGACGCGAGCACGCCCGCGACCAAGACGGGCGAGAGCGATGTCGTGAAGATAAAGCCCGGCGCATAGGAGCGGATGCAGTCGATCACGCGGGTGTCCGCTGCGATATAGCCGCCCATCACGCCAAAAGCTTTGCCAAGCGTGCCCTCGATAATATCGATGCGATCAGCCACGCCGTCGCGCTCGGAAATGCCGCCCCCGCGCGCACCATACATGCCCACGGCGTGAACCTCGTCGATGTAAGTCAGCGCGTTGTATTTCTCAGCGAGGTCACAGATTGCGTGGATTGGCGCGGTGTCCCCTTCCATCGAATAGACGCTTTCAAACGCGATCAGCTTGGGGCAATCGGGATCCTCCGCTGCCAATAGCTCTTCGAGATGCGCGACATCATTGTGACGGTAAATCCGCTTCTCGCAGCCTGCATTGCGAATACCCGCGATCATGCTTGCGTGGTTGAGCTCATCGGAGAAGATCACGCAGCCGGGCAAGAGCTTTGCCAAAGTCGAGAGTGTCGCATCGTTTGAGACATAGCCGCTGGTGAACAGGAGTGCGCCTTCCTTGCCGTGCAGATCAGCCAGCTCGTTTTCCAGCTCAACATGCAAATGCGTGTTGCCGCCAATATTGCGCGTGCCGCCGGAGCCTGCGCCTACATCGTGCAGAGCCGCTTCCATGGCTGTGATCACTTTCGCATGCTGGCCCATCGCGAGATAATCGTTCGAGCACCATACAGTGATCGGTTTTGGGCCATTATGCCCATGAAAGCAGCGCGCATTGGGGTAGGCCCCCTTGTTGCGCATAATATCGATAAAGACGCGGTAGCGGCCCTCCTCGTGGAGCCGATCAATCGCTTGGTCAAAAATCTGATCGTAATTCAAAACTGATGCTCTTGCTGCGGGGGCGCCGCGCTCAATTGCGGACGGTTTTTTGACACCCTCGGCCATATAACCAAAGAGTAGTCCATTCGTTTCATAGAGAAAGTAAGTCACCCTTATCGCATTTGCCAGCCTCGATCTTTGCGATCTATTCGCAGCGTCGGCATGGCAAATCAGAATGGCTCAGGGCCCTCCAATCCGCGATTGGCAAGCGCTCGATCAAGGCCTGCCGCGTGCTCTTGAGGGCCGGTGACGATAAAGCGGCTTGGTGCGGCGGCCGCGATCGTCTGCCCCTCTAAGAGGTGCGCAATTCGCCGAGCGATGCCGTTCGAACCATCGACGAGATTGAGCGTGTGACCCAAGCCAAGCTCGGCTTGCGCAATGTCAGTGAGTTCATCGCTCAACAAAGGAAAATGGGTGCAGCCAAGGATGAGCTGATCGATCTTGGCAGTGCCCTGCTGCGAGACGCCCAAGAGCGCCTCCTTCAGGACATCTCGATTGACCTCGCCACCGCGCAGTTTCGCTTCCGCTTCGTCGACCAAGTCGGGTGCGGCGTGGCGGATTAGGGCTGTACCAGCGGCGAATTCGCGTTCCAGTTCGTCCACATAGCGCTGGCGGATGGTCGCTTGCGTCCCCAGCATGCCGATTACGCCCGTTTGCGTGGCAAGGGCTGCGGGTTTGATCGCGGGCACCGTACCAACAACCGGGATTTCAAGCACATCGCGCACCATTCCGAGCGCAATGGTGCTGGCGGTGTTGCATGCAACGCAGACGAGGCGCGGGCGGAACCGTTCGCTCATCCGCCCGAGTAATCCAGCGACCCGAGCGGCGACTTCGGCCTCGGTCTTTTTCCCATATGGCAGCCCCGCATAGTCGGCCGAGAAGATTACCGGTGCATCCGGCAGGATCTCGCGCAGAGCATCAAACACGGTGAGCCCGCCAACGCCGGTATCGAACAGCAAAATGGGGGCGTGGGGATTGGTCACGCTCTGTCTCAGGCGCTCGGCGATGACGCGGCGAGCCGCTGCCTGAGCCAACCCACCAGCGCCAGGCTTGCCAGGACGAGCAAAAACAGCGGTATGCGCGTCGTACCCGTCATCGGATTGATCAGACCTTCGTTTGCAAGGAACACCAGATTGAGGGCCAGATACATCGCGGTTGCCCCTGCAAGCGCAAGGCCAGAGCGCGTGAGAAGCCAGAGCCCGATCATTCCACCGGCAACGATCACCGCGTTTGAGACGATGCGGATAGGCTCCACTTGATCGGCCACAACGTGGATCGCTATATTAAGGATTGGCACGGCGACCAGCAAGGCAAAGGGAAGCGCTAGGCGTGATGTCACGGTAGTTCCTTCGGGTAGCGGGCCTAATGGTGGGGCAGGGCCTGCGGCCTAAACAATGCCCGCTGGCGAGGCAACCACACCTGCATTTGCCACAGGATGGATAAGTAATTGCCCAAGGCCGCTTGTCGCCGCGCTGCCAATTACTTAGGCCTAACTCAAAGACAAAACCGTAGAATGGGATTGGGATCACGCATGGAACCTGCACTCGCCGCAGCGCTAGGCTTTTTTCTGGGCTCGATCCCCTTTGGTTTGATCCTCACGCGCGTTGCGGGGCTCGGCGATGTTCGCCAAATCGGCAGCGGCTCCATTGGCGCAACAAATGTCTTGCGCACGGGGAATAAGTGGATTGCGCTTGCGACTCTGCTTCTGGATGCGGGCAAGGGCGTGGCGGCGGTCTTGATTGCGGCGCAGATATTCCCGGGCTTTGAAGGGATCGCTGGCGTGATGGCGGTCGCTGGCCATTGCTACACCCCTTGGCTGCGCTTCAAGGGCGGAAAGGGTTTTGCGACCGCTGTAGGGGTTTGCGGTGCGCTCGCTTGGCCGATCATGCTCATATGCGCGGCAATATGGATCACTACTGTGGCGATAACGCGAACCTCTTCGATCGCATCGCTTGTTTGCGTCTCTGTGGCGCCCGTTACCGCGTTTGCCGGGTCCCTGATTGGATGGCCAGAATGGAGCATGGTGTTCTTGCCGCTGCTGGCGATACAGGTGATCGTGTTCATCAAGCATGAAGCAAACATCAAACGCATCATCGCCGGCCAGGAGCCGAAGATCGGCTCTGGCACGTGAGCAGCTCGCCGTCGCAAGAGGAGGCCTTTGCCCGCATCCGTTTGCTGCGCTCGCCCAATATTGGCCCCGTCACCTATCGCCAAGTGATAGCCCGGTTTGGTTCAGCGCAGGCTGGGATCGAAGCGCTTCCTGATTTGGGCAGCCGAGGGAAGACCCCGTATCGCCCAGCGCGCGTCGATAGAATCGAGCGTGAAATTGAAGCGGTGCGAGACGCCGGTGCGCGCTATCTGTTTCATGATCAGGATGGCTACCCGCCGCTTCTCGCCGAAATTGAGAGCGCTCCTCCAGTTCTCACATGCAGAGGCGCCTTGGAGCTCGCAAGCCAGCC
>JBCBOW010000273.1:0-3655 GCA_039821045.1 Pseudomonadota bacterium | reverse complement strand
GCTTATGGAAGTGCCGCAGCCCTTCCAGATCCTCAAAATGGACCGTCGCCGTGGCAACATCGTGGTTTCACGCCGCGCCGTTCTCGAAGAAACGCGCGCCGAACAGCGCAGCGAGCTAATCGACAAGCTGGCCGAAGGTCAGGTTATCGAAGGTGTGGTTAAGAACATCACCGATTACGGTGCGTTTGTGGATCTGGGCGGTATCGACGGCCTGCTCCACGTCACCGACATGAGCTACAAGCGGGTCAACCACCCGAGCGAGATCATCGAGATCGGCCAGACCGTGACCGTGCAGATCGTTCGCATCAACGCCGAAACGCAGCGCATCAGCCTTGGCATGAAGCAGCTCGAAAGCGATCCGTGGGATGGTGTTGCTGCCAAGTATCCGGTCGGCGCAAAGCTCTCAGGCCACGTCACCAACATCACCGAATACGGTGCCTTTGTGGAGCTGGAAGCGGGCATCGAAGGCCTTGTCCACGTCTCAGAAATGAGCTGGACCAAAAAGAACGTGCACCCCGGCAAGATCGTCAGCACGTCTCAGGAAGTCGATGTCATGGTGCTCGAAGTCGATAGCGACAAGCGCCGCATTTCGCTTGGCCTCAAGCAGGCTCAGCGCAATCCGTGGGACGAATTTGCCGAGAAGCACCCGGTGGGCACCGAAGTCGAAGGCGAAGTCAAGAACGCCACCGAATTCGGCCTCTTCATCGGGCTCGACGGCGATGTCGATGGCATGGTTCACATGTCGGATATCGCGTGGGGCATCTCGGGCGAAGACGCGCTGGCGCTGCACCGCAAGGGCGAGCAGGTCAAAGCGGTCGTGCTTGATGTTGATGTCGAGAAAGAACGCATCAGCCTTGGTATGAAGCAGCTCGAAAAGGGCGCCCCGACCGAAGCGGGCGCTCAGGCCGCGACGACCCTGCGCAAGAACCAGACGGTCACCGTCACCGTTCTCGAAGTGCGCGATGGCGGCTTGGAAGTGCAGGTTGGCGACGATGGCGCGACCGGCTTCATCAAGCGCTCGGATCTCGGCCGCGACCGGGACGAGCAGCGCCCCGATCGCTTCCAGGTTGGCAGCAAGGTCGATGCGATGGTCACCGGCTTTGACCGTTCGAAAAAGCCCAACTTCTCAATCAAAGCGCGTCAGATCGCAGAAGAGAAGGAAGCGGTGGCGCAGTTCGGTTCGTCCGACAGCGGTGCATCGCTGGGCGACATCCTTGGCGAAGCGCTCAAGGGCAAAGAAGACTGATCGTGTGGGCGCGCCCATCCGGGCGCGCCTCCTCGCTAGACGTCCTCCGCTTCGCTGCGGACCCGCTGCGGGCGGAAGGTAGTCCTTGCGACACCAAGGTGTCGATGAAATCAAGAAAGGCCCGCTTGCAGCGATGCAGGCGGGCCTTTCCTAATGGGTTGAGCGCGCGTATTCTCTCTCGCTCAAGAGAGGACCTGCGCCATGCTGACCGTTCATCAATTCCCTTGCCTGTCTGACAATTACGGCTTCCTGCTTCACAATTCGGTGACCGGTGAGACCGCCGCGATCGATACGCCTGATGCCAAGGAATATCTGCGCCAGGCCGAGGCCAAAGGCTGGACCATCACGCATATCTGGAACACGCATTGGCACCCTGATCACGCGGGCGGCAACGCCGAGATCGTCGAAGCGACGGGCGCGCGGGTGCTGGCGCCCAAAGAAGTCGAGAAAATCGCGAAGATTGATCGGGTGGTTGAGCATGGCGACACGGTCAACCTTGGCGAGCATCGCGCGGATGTGATCGACGTATCGGGCCACACCAACGGGCATGTCGCCTTTCACATCGTCGAGGAAGGCATCGCCTTTGTCGGTGATGCAGTGTTTGCACTGGGCTGCGGGCGCATGTTTGAAGGCGAGCCGGAGCAATTCTGGCGCAGTCTGGATCGCATCCGCCGATTGCCGACCGCAACCACGCTGTACTGTGCGCATGAATACACACAGGCCAACGCCAGATTTGCGATCCACGCTGATCCCGACAACGCAGCGCTTCAGGACTATGTCTCAGAAATCGATGACAAACGCTCGCGCGGTGAGCCAACTGTTCCAACCGTGCTGAGCCGGGAGCTGGCGACCAACCCGTTCCTGCGCGCCGATGACCCCGCCCTCATAGCCAAGTGGGGCGGCAGCGCGCCGCATGAGACCTTCGCTGCGCTCCGTGCTGGGAAAGACAATTTCTAAAACCTCGATGCAAGCGTTGCGTGTTCTGGAACTGAGCGAGGACCTTTCGGGTCTAGAGCTGGTGGATATGCCACTGCCCGAGCGTGCAGCAAGCGAGGTTTTGGTGCGCGTACACGCGGCTTCGCTCAACTTTCCTGATCTGCTGATGACCAAGGGGCGGTATCAGTTCAAGCCGGAGCCACCCTTCACCAGCGGTCTTGAAATGGCAGGCGAAGTCATCGCGGCGGACGAAGGCAGCGGCTTTGTGCCCGGCGACCACGTGATCGGTGGCAACAAAACCGGCGCGTTTGCTGAAGCCATCACTCTGCCCGCCAAGGCGCTCTCGCCTCTGCCCCGAGGGTTCAGCTTTGCTCAAGGCGCTGCCATGGGGGCTGCATACTCCACAGCCTACACCGGGCTGATCGAACTCGGCGGGTTGCGAGAAGGCCACTGGGTGCTCGTCCATGGCGCAAGCGGCGGTGTCGGGCTGGCGGCGGTCGATCTCGCCAGGGCCATGGGGGCCAAGGTCATCGCGGCCACTGGCGTTGAGACCAAGCGCGAGAGGATCGGAGCCCTTTACCAGCCAGATGCTGTGATCCACGCTGAGGGCCGCTTTCGCGAGGCAATCAAGGAGATCACCGGCGGCGCGCTGTGCGACATCGTGTTTGATCCGGTGGGCGGCGACATCTTTGACGAATCCACCCGCTGCGTGAGCTTTGCGGGCAAGCTCATCGTCGTCGGCTTTACCAGCGGCCGGATCGCTGAGGTTGCGACCAACATTCCGCTCATCAAGGGCTTTTCGATCGTCGGCTTGCGCGCAGGCGAATACGCGCGGCGCTTCCCAGAGCGCGGCGCGGCGATCAATGCGGCAATTCGCAAACTTGCCGAAGCAGGCCGCATTACGCCGGCGATCGACCGTGTGATCCCGCTATCGCGATGGCGCGAAGGCTTTGATGCGATGGCTCAGCGCGAGCTGGTTGGAAAATTGGTGTTTGAGCCCGGTGCCTGAAACGCCAAGCGCTCAGAGCGAGCCAATGACCTCATCAGCGAGCTTGGCATCAGCGCTGGCATCATGGCGCTGCGAGATCAGCGCGTGCGAGGCCTTCGCCGCCGCATCCGCTGCCTTTTCGCGCACCTCAGCGATCGCTTCACGCTCTGCAGCTGCGATCTTCTCCTCTGCCATACGTTGACGGCGCGCAATCATGGCTTCGCTGTCCGCTTCAGCCTTGGAGAGAATGTCCGCCGCTTCGCGCTTGGCGCCTTCCATCATCGCCTCGGCGTCACTCTCAGCGCCGGCGATCTTGGCCGCGTATTCATCGCGCAGGACTTCGGCTTCCGCGCGCAGCGACTTGGCTTCTTCGAGCTGCTCCCTGGTCGCTCTGGCGATGGCGATCCTGCTTGGCGTGATGCTGTGGAAGAATGTTCCCGGCATGCTGACGCGCGGGCTCGATGCGAAGATCCAAGCGATCAGGG
>JBCBOW010000272.1:0-3655 GCA_039821045.1 Pseudomonadota bacterium | reverse complement strand
GATGGAGAACACCGCACGCGCGGCCATGGTCCCTGTGGATATGGGCTGGTCAGACATCGGCAACTGGGCGGCTCTGCAAGATGCTCTGGTTGAACAGGCGCGCACCGGCGAGGCTGGCGGCACGATTGATGATACAGTCAACCTTGCCATGGCGAAGGCTGACTTCATGGATGCAAGCGGCGTGCTTGCGATAAGCGATGGGCCGCGCATTTCTGCGATTGGGGTTGAAGATCTTTGCATCATTGTCTCAGGCGATGAGGTCTTGGTCACCACCCGCGAGGGCGCTCAGAAGGTCGGCAAGCTCCCCGGACCCAGCCAGCAATGAGCGCGCCAGAACAGCGAGGAAGCGCTGCAGCGTGGCGGCTTGAGACCCGTATGGTCGAAAAGGTCTGGGGGCGAGACATATTGCCCGCGCCGTTCGATGCGCCCGCAGGCGCGCGCATTGGCGAGATCTGGTTTGAGCCGCCGCCTCAAATGCCCGATCTGCTGGTGAAATACCTCTTCACCAGCGAAAAGCTCTCGGTTCAGGTGCACCCTTCGGACGCCGACGCTATCAGCGGTGAGGCGGGCAAGACCGAATGCTGGCTCGTGCTCGAAGCTGAGCCAGGTGCTCAGCTCGCGATTGGTTTTGAGCAGGAACAAAGCGCTGAGGCGATCAAGGCCGCCGCGCTCAACGGATCAATCGAGCAATTGCTGAGCTGGCACGATGTTGCGCCCGGCGATGTGTTTGAACTGCCCCCGGGCACTGTCCACGCAATCGGCCCGGGCCTCGCTTTGGTGGAAGTTCAGCAAAACAGCGACACGACCTTTCGGCTTTATGATTATGGCCGGCCAAGGGAGCTTCATCTTGAGCGTGGGCTCGCTGTCTTGAATGCGGAGCCCCATCCCGCACGGCTGAGAGGCACGATTGCCGCGCGCGGGCGAGCCCTCGTCCAGAACGAGCATTTCCGGTTTGATCGGATCGAAGGCGAACCGGATGAAGGCGTGCTCGCAGACTATCCGGGCGGCGCACTCATCCTCCCGCTTGAGGGGGTCGTGCAGTCAGAGAAGGGCGATGTCGCCGCGCGCGCAGGAGAATGCCTCTATACGCCCGCGCTCCACGCGCTCGACTTTACTGCGGCGCGTGTGTCTCTTTTGGCGCGCTCGCAGTGATTGTGCCTTGCATGTCCTGAAACTCTACAAGCAGCGCTTCGATCTCACCGCGGCCATAAGGCTTGCGCAGCACTTTGAGCGCGCCGAGTTCGGCAATGCTTTCTGAGAGCTCTGCATAACCTGTGGCCAGCGCAAAAGGCACGCGGCGCCGATGCAATTCCTGCGCGACGCTTATGCTGCTTTCGGTGCCCAGATTATAATCAATGATCGCGAGATCGGGCTCCTGGCATTCGATCGCGGCAAGGGCGACTTTAACTCCGCTCGCAACGTCAACATTCGGCACACCCAGGCGCTTGAGGTTCTCCTCAGTGTCGAGCGCAATGATCATCGAGTCTTCGACGACAAGGACGCGCCGCGCGCCCGCAGACATGGATGGGCAAGAGGCATCCCCTGCCTCGCCCGGAGCCTTTGAGGCCTCGCTTGCAGTTTGCGGCTCTGCCTCAGCGCTTGTCTTGATGTAGCGGCCGGGCAAGAGGAAATCCGCTTCCAGACCGGCCAGTTTGAAGCGCAGTTCGGCCTCGCCCTTTAGCTCGTGGGGAATGGACCGCTCGATGATGGTGGAGCCAAAGCCGCGCCGGGTGGGCGGTCGCACAGGCGGCCCGCCGCGTTCGCGCCACGCGATCTGAAGATCGCCAAACGGAGTGCGCCGAATATCCACCGAGAGCGAGCCCGTGCTGTCACACAGGCTCCCATACTTAGCGGAATTGGTCACCAATTCGTGCACCACCAGCGCGAGCACGGTGTAAGCCTCCGGCGTTACCAGCACATCATCGCCGGTTAGCTCAAAGCGGCCCTTCTTTTCGTTGAGATAGGCAGCCATTTCCGTCTCGAACAATGCATTGAGCGGCGCTGGTGACCAGCTCTCACGGGTTATATTATCATGCGCAGACGCGAGCGCGGCGATGCGACCGCCAATGATCGTTGCAAAGCTGTTTACATCGATCGCATCGTGCTGTGATTGGGAGACCAGCCCGCGGATCAGATTGAGGATATTGCGCACACGGTGATTGAGCTCGGCAATCAGCAGCTCTTGCTTCTCCTGGGCTCGGCTGCGTTCGCGGGCAATCTCGTCAGTCATCCGCAGGATCACTTCGAGTAAGGTGACGCGCAGGCCCTCGGCGATTTCCAATTCGTCCGCTGTCCATTCCTCGGACCGCCCGCCCCCTTCTTCCTTCCAAGCAGCAAAGCTCTCGCGCGGCTGGAGCCGGTCATTGGGCGAGCCGACGATCGCTTTTTCGGGATTGCCCGCCCAGGTGACTGTTTGCGTGAGAGCTTTGCGCCACAAAACGAGATAATCGCGCGGGCTGCGCGAGATCGGAATAATCAGCGCCCCTGCCGCGCTATCACCGAACGCGGCTGCGTCGGGCAGATCCAGAGCGATGTTGTTGGATGCGATAATTGTGCTGATCGGCGCAGCGCCAAGAGCGGGCGCACCTCAAGAAATGCTCCGCGCTGGGCGCCGCGCCATAGCGATCATACTTGCCGCCAATGAACATAGAGCAGCCATCGTGCTTGATCACGTCCTTGAGCATCGCATCCAGCATCGGGAGGCCGCCGCCAAGATCATTTCCGCCGGCTAGCTGAAGCATGAGCTGATCGTGCAGGTGTCGCCCTTTGGTGCGCACTCTCTCTGCGCGATCAATCAGGATCCGATCCAGCATCAAGGAGAACATCTGGCTCAGCATTTCCGCCACTGTGCGCAGCGAATAGGCTGGCAGTTTCGGCTCGTAATGGTGGCAAGAGATCATGCCCCAAAGCCGCCCCTGGCGCACAATCGCGATGGCCAGCGAGGCTTTGACGCCCATGTTCTTCATATATTGCACGTGCATTTGCGAGTGCGCGCGCAGCACGCTCATCGATAGGTCAAGCGGTTCACCGTTAAAGCCAACGGGAGGCTCAATCGGGACGCTATCGGCATACATGTCAGCGATGATGCGAAACTTGTTGCGTTTGAACAGTTCGCGCGCCTGCTGCGGGATGTCTGCGCGCGGATAGCGCAGGCCCAGATAGGGTTCGAGGTCCTCACCCTTGTCCTCCGCGATCACTTCGCCGCTGTCATCTGAATGAAAGCGGTAAACCATCACGCGGTCATAGCCGAGCGCTTGGCGCACGAGGGTGGCGGCTGCGTCACAAAGGCTGTCCACATCGCGCATCGGCTCCAAGCGTGCGAGCATTGGCCCGACGAGCGAGACATGATCGGCATAGTCCTGCGCTGCATGCGGCTCGAACTCGATGACAATATTGCCGCGGCTCAAATGGATGGCGCAATCCATCAATTCGCCGCCTTTCGTGAGCCGCAAGCCGAACACGCGCGCCACGTCTTCTGTGATTTCGGGCTTTTTCAGCGCGAGGCGCAATTGCTCAATCGCGCGCTCGGTAAAACACTCGCTCAGCTGCGCGCCAAGTTGGGGGAGCGCTTTGAGAGCGAGCAGGTCAGCGCAATTCACCGAGCGATGGGCGATAGTCCAATCGGCCGTGACCACCACCATGCCGCCAAAGCCCT
>JBCBOW010000271.1:0-3671 GCA_039821045.1 Pseudomonadota bacterium | reverse complement strand
CCTGCGTCTTCTTGCGCGCTGCCGGTTTCAGCGATCGGCGGGCGCAGTGTCGTCCAGGCGCGGTCCGGGCGAAGGCTGGTAAACCAGCTCACCGGGTTCCACGTTGTCGATCCATCAAGGCTAAAGGTGATGAATTCCGCGCGGCCGCCAATGTTTTCAAGCGGTATCGCGCCGCCCAGGCCTCGCTCCGCCGCGCGCGCCCGGCTGTCCGCGCTCTCATCGCGATTGTCGCCCATCGTGAAGACGCTGTCTTCGGGGACGAGATAGGGGCCATAATTGTCGAGCGGCTGATCCTTGTGATCGATGACCAAATAAGTCGCGCCGTTTGGCAGGGTCTCACGATAGGTTGGCGGCATGTAAAACTGTTCACCGCTCTCATCGCGCGTGCGATAGGCCTCAAAGCTGGAGAGGCACTGTTGCTGAAAATTGCTCCCACCGCACAGGAGCGAGGGCTCAAACGGGATCTTCACCGGCGGCACCACTTCGCGCTTCACCGGAGTACCATTGAGGATCACACGGCCATCGCGCACCTCGACCGTATCACCCGGCAACGCGACGACACGCTTGATGTAGTCCTCATTCTTGTCCGGATGCACGGGGATAACAATGTCGCCGTATTCCGGCGTCCCGCCAAAGACGCGCCACTCGCCGCGTGGCAGCAAATGAAAGCTCGCTGAGGCCCACGACCAACCATAAGGATATTTGCTGACGACCAGACGATCGCCGACATACAGCGTGGGCATCATCGAGGTTGATGGGATGTAGAAGGGCTTAGCCACGAGGCTGTGAAACGCGAGCACCGCTAGGAGCATCAAGAAGAGCCCGCGCAGTTCGGCCAACCAGTTAATGGCTTCCTTTTTCTCGGCAGTGCTCGCGGTCATTGTGGCTATCTCAGACATAAAACTCTTCGGGGCTGTCAGCCCTTCGCAAAGCTTGGGCAAATGGCGATCAACGGGCGTGCGCTTCGATAATGACGAAGGCCTGCGCCCATGGGTGATCGTCTGTGAGTGTTAGATGAATAAACGCCTCATGGCCTGCTGGGACCAATTCTTCAAGCCGCTTTGCCGCTCCACCGGCGAGCGCAAGGGTCGGCGCGCCGCTGGGCGCGTTGACCACGCCGATGTCTTTCATGAAGACGCCGCGCTTGAAACCGGTGCCCACAGCTTTGCTGAAGGCCTCTTTGGCAGCGAAGCGTTTTGCGTAGGTGCCCGCGATTGTGAAAGGTCGGCGGCGAGCCTTGGCGCGCTCTATCTCTGTAAAAACGCGATTTTCAAAACGCTCGCCAAACCGATCCAGCGAATTGGCGATGCGCTCGATATTGCACAGATCAGAGCCGAGCCCGATGATCAAAACTCCAACTCCCCGTCAGCCGCGCAAGACCAGCGCTAACACCAGCATCAGCGCGATCGTATGCAGCATCACCTGGCTCTTGAACAGCGGGTGCGCAAGATCGCCATGCCCGATCCGCAAAGATCCCACATAGCCAAACATTTGCAGGACCACCCAGCCAATTGCGAAGGGAAGGAAGGCACCTTTCGCCAAGGCGTAGCCAAGCAGGCCCACCGCAGTCAGAAACAGCGTGGATGCGGCAAAGGCCCACCGGGTCTGTTCGGCGGTGAGCTGAGGCGGGCCTTCGGTGTTCACGCGCGCGCGCTCTTCATCGGGCGCTATCCATCAGATCGCGCATCCGCCTGATTGCCCCCTCAAGCCCGGTAAAGACCGCCTCGCCGATGAGATAATGGCCGATGTTGAGCTCTGCCAATTGCGGGATCGCGGCGATGGGTTGGACATTCTCGAAGGTCAGCCCATGGCCGGCATGCGGCTCGATGCCGTTCTTCGCGGCGAGCGCGGCCATATCGTTTATCCGGCGCAGCTCCTTCTCGACGCGCGTTGTCTCGCCATCGAGAAAGGCATGGGCATATTCGCCGGTGTGAAACTCGACGACAGGAGCGCCCAAACGCAAAGCGGCATCAAGCTGGCGTTCGTCAGCTTCAATGAAAAGGGAGACGCGGATGCCGGCCTCGCGCAATTGATCAACGATCGGCACCAGCGTGTTGTGCAGTCCCGCTGCATCAAGCCCGCCTTCCGTTGTGCGCTCCTCGCGCTTCTCCGGCACGATGCAGGCCGCATGCGGCTGATGGCGCAGCGCAATCTCAAGCATCTCGCGCGTCGCGGCCATTTCTAGATTGAGCGGCAGATCGGTCGCATCCTGAATGCGCGCCAGATCCTCATCGCGAATATGGCGGCGGTCTTCGCGCAAATGCGCGGTGATCCCATCACCGCCAACGCTCGCAACGATTTCAGCGGCGCGCACAGGATCAGGATGATCGCCGCCGCGCGCGTTGCGGATGGTCGCGACGTGATCGATGTTCACACCAAGGCGAAGAGGGTTAGCGGACAAGTGCAATGTCTTTCTTGTTTTGAGCGGGGCACAGCCAAGCGCTTAAGGTTTCGAAAATGGCGCCCTGACCGGTCCAGATTTCGCCAAAATCAAACTCCGCCTGGCGGGTGATTGCAGCCAGAGCGATGCCGCGATCGGGCACGATGTAGTTCTGAATGTGAAAATCGGCGATGGCGCCGCGGCGTTCGACGAGGGAAACGGGAGCTGCGCAGCCCGAAAGGTTCGCTGGGAAAGACCATTGGCCAAGCGCCATGTAGCCGAGCGCAGGCGATCCGTCCCACAGGACCGAGCGCGCTTCTTCTGAGAGCAGATCGCCGTTCATCAATGCACGGTCAAACGCGAGCAGCTCTGCAAATGGCCCGATGAGCCCGGCCGAGGCGCCATAGCGCGCCGCCCTTTGCGCAATCGCAGCGCCGCCTTCCACCCGCGTGTCAGACCCCATACCAGAAGCGATGCGGGTGCTGGCCATGCCGGCGGGCGCAAAGATGCGGGCCTCCAGCAAGCTGTCGAGCCGCTCTCCCGTCGCTGCTTCGATCACAGCGCCAAGCACGATGAAGTCGCAATTGTTGTATTCCCAGCCTTCTGCGGGCGTGGAGCCCCGATCGGCGAGGCACCAGCTTAGGCCGCTGGGCCCGGTGGTGTAGAAATCGGGGATGCCACTGGCGTCTTCAGGGCTGTTGTCCGGGTTTTTGAGGCCCGTTTGGTGTTGCAACATCTGCCGGATCGTGGGCGCAGGGCTGTCTCCCGCAAGTGAGACAAGGTACGCATCAGCGGGAACGTCGAGCGCCAGGGTGCCATCCTCGACCAATTGCATCGCGAGGACAGCTATTACCTGTTTGGTTACCGAGGCCCACGGCAGCGGCGTATTGGCTTCATTGCCTTTCGATGGGACGATGGTGAGATCGCCGTTTTGGCTGACCACCGCAAAACCGCCCTCAAAGCCTGCCTTCTCCAGCGCATCACTGATTGCCAGAGCGCTCTCGGTGCTTGTCGCGGCGAGTGCTTGTGTCGCCGTCAGCGTCGAGGCCAGCATGCCGGTGAGCGCGAGAACGAGAGGGGCGGCGCGGATCATAAGTGCTCTATTCCTTGCGACTTCCAGGCTTGGTCACAGGTACGGCGGCAAGATCAGCCGGGATGTCCTCCGGATCGTAGGTGGGGAAATCGAAGGCAGCGAGCGGGTAAAATGGCAATCCAAGGTCAACAGAGCCCATCGAGCGATCAATGAGCGCGCATTCAGCAATAACCTCGCCTCCTTCGCGGGCTACTGCAG
>JBCBOW010000270.1:0-3681 GCA_039821045.1 Pseudomonadota bacterium | reverse complement strand
CATCGCCAATTGGGCGGATCATCATCATTAAACGCGCGGTCCCAAGGTTCAAAATCCTCAGGCAAATCGAGCTCAACCGGTGCACCGCTCGTTTAATGATGATGATCCGCCCAATTGGCGATGGTTTGAAGGTGGACTGACTTCAGTCGCCTTCAACGAATGCGACCGCCATGTTCTGTCGGGCCACGGCGAGGAAGCAGCGCTGATTTTCGAAGGCGATCGCTGGAATATGGCCAGCGACGGCGGGCGCGGCGGACCGGTTGATGCAGAAGTGATCTCGCGGCGCAAGCTCCTCCTTGAAAGCGCTAAATGTGCGCTCGCGCTGAAGGCGCTTGGCCTTGGTCCGGGCGATCGGATCGCGCTGAATATGCCGAGCATCGCGCAGCAGATTTACTGGACCCAGGGCGCAAAGAGGCTGGGCGTCGTTTACACGCCGGTGTTCGGAGGCTTTTCGGACAAGACCCTGTCTGATCGCATCGCGGATGCCGGAGCGCGTGTGGTCGTTACCGCTGATGGGTCCTATCGCAATGCGCAGATGGTGCCTTTCAAACCCAGTTACACAGATCCAGCGCTCGACAATTTCCTTGGCGTCAATGTCGCAATGGATTTGCTGGATCAGGCACTCACTGATCCCGCACTCGAGCTCGCGGCACAGCATGCCGACCTTATCAAGATGACCGTCGCCGATGTGCTTGATGGCGAGGTTACCGTCGAGCGGTCAGATGTCATGCGCGGCGTTGGCAAGGCGCTGATCGCGATTGCTTCGGGCGAAGCGGGTGGCGGGCAGATGACCCCGCGGCAATCGGCACAGCTCAGGATCGCGATTGCCAGCGCCTTGGTCAATTCGCCGCCGCGGGTGGATGCTGTTGTCGTCGTAAAGCACACTGGGCAACCCGACCTGCCGTGGAACGAGGCCCGCGACAACTGGAGCCACGATCTTACTGACGCGGCAAGCGAAGCGCTGCTCGCAGCAGCGCGCGATGCTGGCTTTGATGTCGCCGACGAAGCCGCACTCTACTCGCTTGGCGATACAGACTTTGTTCGCGCAATCTGGGCGGCATCGCCCGTGCTCGCGGTGGATGCTGAATATCCCAATTTCATAATCTACACCTCCGGTTCCACCGGCAAGCCCAAAGGCGTTGTTCATGTCCACGGGTACGCCGCCGGTATCAGCGCGACCATGCCAATGGCATTCGGAGCGGAGCCTGGCGACACCATGTATGTCGTCGCTGATCCGGGCTGGATTACCGGACAGAGCTATCAGATTGCTGCTGCATTGCTGGCGCGCGTCACCACGATCATCACCGAAGGCTCGCCCGTCTTCCCGCATTCGGGCCGCTTCGCCTCGATCATTGAGCGCTACAACGTCAACATCTTCAAGGCGGGCGTCACATTCCTGAAATCGGTGATGCAAAACCCTGAGAACTTAAAGGACATCCAACGGTATGACCTCTCCAGCCTGAAAGTTGCCACGTTTTGCGCAGAGCCCGTCTCGCCAGCTGTGCAGGCCTTTGCGATGGAGCACATCACCGCGCGTTATATCAACTCGTATTGGGCAACTGAGCATGGCGGCATGGTATGGTCACACTTTGCCGGATCAGGGGATGATTTCCCCCTCGAGCCTAACGCGCACACCTATCCGCTGCCGTGGATCATGGGTGATGTCTGGGTCGAAGATACGAATGCTGGCGAGAAAGGCTCGTTCGATTATCCTCGGGATGAAGAGGCCGGAGGGATAGCGTGGCGGCGCGCGAAAAGGCGCGAAAAGGGCGAGATCATCATCACGCTCCCTTACCCTTATCTCACACGCACGATTTGGGGCGATGTCGGCAACTTCATTGTCGAGAATGATGGACGAACGGCGCGCGTCACACATGGGTGGAAGGGCGATCAAGAGCGGTACGCTGACACCTATTGGAAACGCTGGAAGGGCGCCTGGGCCTACACTCAGGGCGACTTCGCCATGCGCCACCCAGACGGTTCGTTCTCGCTTCATGGCCGGTCGGATGACGTCATAAATGTTTCTGGTCACAGAATAGGAACGGAAGAAATCGAAGGTGCGATCCTGCGCGACAAAGCGCTCGATCCCAATTCTCCTGTCGGCAATGTGATCGTTATTGGCGCACCGCACAGCCAGAAGGGCGTGACACCCATTGCCTTTGTCACACCGGTCGAGGGCAGCCGCCTTTCACAGGATAACAAGCGCCGCCTGACTGATCTTGTTCGCACCGAAAAAGGCGCGGTCGCTGTGCCGCAGGACTTCATCGAATTGAGCGAGTTTCCCGAGACACGCTCAGGCAAATACATGCGCCGAATGGTTCGGGCAGTCGTCGAGGGAGCGCAAGTGGGCGACACCTCGACCCTGCGCAACCCGGAGAGCCTTGTTGAACTGAAACGAGCCGTGGAAGGCTGGCAGCGCAAACAATCGCTCTCTGATACGCAGGCTCTGTTTGAGCGCTATCGCTTCTTCACGATTCAGTACAACAGTGTTGAGGAAGGCAGGCGAGTTGCCACGGTTACGGTCAAGAACCCGCCGGTAAACGCACTGAACGAACGCGCGCTCGACGAACTTGTCATCATCGCGGAGCACCTTGCGCGCAAGGACGATGTCGGGGCTGTGGTCTTTACAGGCTCGGGCACCGCGAGTTTCGTCGCTGGTGCAGATATTCGCCAGATGCTCGAAGAGGTGAACAGTGTTGAGGAGGCCAAAGCGCTTCCTGACAACGCGCAGCTCGCCTTCCGAACAATCGAGGAAATGGGCAAGCCATGCATCGCGGCGATCCAAGGCGTGGCGCTGGGTGGCGGCATGGAATTTGCGCTGGCCTGTCATTATCGCATTGCCGAGCCGAAAGCGCGTTTTGGCCAGCCCGAAATCAATCTGCGGTTGCTGCCAGGCTATGGCGGGACGCAGAGGCTGCCGAGGCTATTGGCAGATCGGAGAGGGCAGACGGGGCTGCGCGATGCGCTTGACCTGATCCTTGGCGGCAGAGCGATTGATGCCCGGCAGGCCCATGAAATTGGCGCCATCGATGCCATAGCACACGGATCACACGATGCGCTTTCCAAGGCGCATGCGATGGTGCGCGAATTTGTCTTGTCGCCTGCGGACAGCGTGCTCGGCCAGGCCTTCGCTGAGCGCCGCGCCCAGACCGAAACGTGGCACCAGCCAGCCGCTATCGATTTCGACGAAGCGCTGGAGGACGCCTTTATCCAGCGCATTCTCAAACAGCTCACATGGGCCGGCCGGGACAAGGCTGGAGAGCGCGCTCTCGATGCGATCCGCACAGGCTGGAGCGAAGGTATGGAAGCTGGCCTTGCGCGAGAGGCCCAGCGCTTTGCCGAAGCGATCATTGATCCGGAAGGCGGCAAGACCGGCATCCAGCAATTCATGGACAAGCAATCGCCGCCCCTGCCGGTCCGCCGAAATGGCGTTTGGGAGCACGATCAGCACGAAGCACACAAAGCGGCGCTGATTGAGCAAGGCGATCTGCTGCCGATGGGCGCGCCCTTCTATCCCGGTGTTACAGCGATCCCCGCCAAGCAGCTGGCGTTCGGTATCGCGCGCGATCCCGATACCGGCGCGCCGCGCTTTGGCCCTCCGGATAGTCACGAACGCGAACTGGTGGTCGACACGCCCGAGCCACGCCCCAACGAAGCGCTCATCTACCTGTTGACCTCGGA
>JBCBOW010000269.1:0-3685 GCA_039821045.1 Pseudomonadota bacterium | reverse complement strand
AGGCCAGCAAGGCCAAGCTTGGCAGCGCCATAGTTTGCCTGACCGAAATTGCCGAAGAGACCGGTTGAAGAGGCCGTCATCAGGACACGGCCATAGGATTGTTCGCGGAAGGTCTCCCAGCATGCTTTGGTGACGAAAGCCGAGCCGGTGAGGTGCACCTTGAGGACGAACTCGAAATCATCAGGCGTCATCTTGGCAAATGTCTTGTCGCGCAGAACGCCAGCATTGTTGATGAGGACATGCACGCCGCCCCACTTTTCTTTGGCGTCAGCGACCATCTTTTCCATCTGGTCATACTCAGTGACCGAGCCGCCATTGGCCATCGCTTCGCCGCCCATGGCTTCGATCTCGGCGACGACTTCAGCCGCAGCGTCCGAAGTGCCGGTGCCATCACGCGCGCCGCCCAGATCGTTCACGACAACTTTCGCGCCGCGCTTGGCGAGCTCAAGTGCGTAAGCCTTGCCCAGACCGCCGCCAGCGCCGGTGACGATTGCGACCTTATCCTTGAAATCGATGCTCATGGGTTTCCCTTCTCCGTCCATTTGTAGGGTGCGCTTTACGGGCGCGTAAACTGCAATTCGGCGCGCTGCGTGGCACTTTTGGCATTCAAGCGCAACCGTGCGCGGCTAAGCGTGTGAAGCGCCGCGCAATCCGTAAAGTCAAGCAGATGTCCCAAGCCGCTCGAGAGCGGGGATGAGGGCATCGAGCGAATCGATCACCGCATCCGCTCCCAGCTCGTGCGGGGGTTTGTCACAATAGCCATAGGCGGCGGCGATCACGGGCACATCAGCTGCGCGCGCCGCGGCGACATCATAGGTGGAATCGCCAATGAATACGAACCCGCCCGGATCGGAGGGGGCGCGTGCGCAGCGGACCCGAGCCTCGATGATCGGATCAGGGTGAGGTTTTGAGAGGAATGCTCCGTCCGCGCCTTTGCCCATCGTGTCGCCGCCGATGACCGTTTCAAATGGTTCGAGGAAATCGAGTTGCTTCAGGATAGACCGCGCAAAGCCCTCAAACTTGTTTGTGACAACCGCCAGTTTGACGCCTCGATCGCTCAGCTCGGACACGACATCCCTTGCAAAAGGGTAGGGTGTGGACTCAACCGCATTGTTATCCGCATAATACCGCAGCATGGCTTTGTAGAGGCCGCGAAAATCGTCACCTTCGAGGCCCCCTGGAAGCCCGCCTTGCGATTGGATTGCGCGCGCGAGCATGATTTTGGCTCCGCCACCGATTAGGTCTTTGGATGTCTCGACCGGCGCCGGCGCAAACCCGCCCAAGGCGAGCGCGTGATTGACGGCAGCACCAAGGTCGCGAAAGGTGTCGAGCAACGTGCCGTCGAGATCAAAGCCGACGGTCTCAAAAGGAAGGCTGGCCATAGGAGAGGGGCGTGCGGCAAACGACTTCAAACCGCAAGCATTTGCTGGCAAGGCCGCGTCTCATTGTTGACTGGCTCGGGCCGGCAGGGGCATTTCTGAACATGGATCGGGCCGCAAGTTGGGAACGCGAATGACTGATTTTGCTGCCATAATTCTGGCTGCTGGCAAGGGCACACGGATGAAAAGCGCCTTGCACAAGGTGCTTCATCCGATTGCGGGCAAAGCGATGCTGCTGCATCTGCTGGATCAGTTCGCGCTGATGGGGGTGAACCGTATCGTGGTGGTCGCCGGCGATCGGCGCGAACAACTCGATGCAGCGCTGGCGGGGCGTGATGTCACGACCGCGCTTCAGGAGCCTCAACTGGGTACAGCACACGCGGCGCTCCAGGCCAAGAGCGCACTAGCGGGGTTTTCGGGCCCTATTATGGTGTGTTTTGGCGATGTGCCGATGGTGCGCGCGGACACGGTTCGCCGTTTGACCGCAGCTCTGGACGAGGGCGCGAAAGTCGCCGTTCTCGGCTTTCGGCCCGCTGACCCGCTTGCGTATGGCAGGATCATCGCTGAGGCGGACGGGACTGTCCTGAAGATGGTTGAATACAAGGATGCAAGCGAGGCCGAACGCGCCGTTGACTTGTGCAACTCAGGGCTCATCGTGGCGCATTCTGATGACATGTGGCCGCTGTTGGAAGCGGTCGGCAATGATAACGCACAAAACGAATACTACCTGCCCGATGTCGCGACAGGGGCGATTGCGCGCGGTGACAAGGTGGTTGTTATCGAGACCGATCCCGATGAAGTCGCCGGGATCAACAGCCGCGCGGAGCTCGCTGCGGTGGAGGAGCGCTGGCAGAAGGCTCGCCGTGAAGAGGCGATGGCTCAAGGGGCCAGTCTGCGCGCTCCTGATACCGTTTTCTTCAGCCATGACACACAATTAGGCCGCGATGTTACGATTGAACCTCATGTGGTCTTTGGCCCCGGTGTAAAGGTTGCGGACAATGTTCACATCAAGGCTTACAGCCATATCGAAGGCGCCGAGCTTGCAAGCGGGGTACAGGTCGGCCCGTTTGCGCGGCTGAGACCAGGGGCTGTGCTCGAAGAGGACAGCTTTGTCGGCAATTTTGTTGAGCTCAAGAAAGCCGTGCTTGGCAAAGGCGCGAAGGCCAGCCACCTTTCCTATATCGGCGATGCGACCGTAGGCGCTGAGGCAAACATTGGCGCAGGCACCATCACCTGCAATTACGATGGCTATTTCAAATACCAGACTGTGATCGGTGAGCGCGCGTTCATCGGTTCCAATTCTGCATTGATTGCACCGGTGCGCATTGGTGCGGATTCAATCGTCGCTGCGGGCTCAACGGTAAGCCGCGATGTCGCCGCCGGGGAATTGCGCATGGTGCGTGCCGAACAACTCGTCAAAGATGGCTGGGCGGACCGTTTTCACGACACGATGAAAGCGAAAAAAGAGGCGGCTCAAAAGGCCAAAACAAAGGATGATTGACAATGGCCCCAATACTCTTCGTTGCCACCAGCCGTCCGGATGCCGCGCGCGATTTCTACAGCGAGATCATGGGTTTCACGCTGGTTGATGACAATCCATTCTCGCTCGAGTTCGATGCTGAGGGGACGATGCTGCGCATCCAGAAGACGCAAGGTTTCGAACCGCACCCCTTCACCTCCATCGGTTGGCGGGTTGAAGACATTGCCGCGGAGCGCGACCGTCTGGCTGACCGCGGCGCGACCTTTTTGCGCTTTGAATTCATGGAGCAGGACAAGCGCGATATCTGGACAACGCCGGACGGCGCTAAGGTCTGCTGGTTTCACGATGCTGATGGCAACACGCTTTCGCTCACTGAGTTCAACGGTTGAGCGACGAACCGCAGGTTTGCTGGCTGTGCGGACGCCCGTTTGAAACGCTGATCCAATGGCACCATCCGGTGCCCAAATCGAAGAAGGGGCGAGGCACTGTGCCCGTTCACCCGATCTGCCACAAAGCCATCCACGCCAACTTCACCAATGCTGAGCTTGCCAGGATCGGCGATGACGCTGAAACTATCCGCGAGAACCCAGCGATTGCCAAATTCGTGCGCTGGGTCGCCACCAAACCGCCCGATTTCCACGCACCGACGCGGCGCTAATCGCGCGAGGGCGGGAACCTTTAGCCTCGCCATCGGCTAAGTGAGTGTGATGGAGAGAGGAGCTGGCCTGTGGGCTTGGTGCAACGTGTTGGAACCGGCGCAGCCCTTGCGCTCGGCATCGCGGCGATAGGCTCGGTGGCCTACGCGCAATATCGCGAGCGCACGGAG
>JBCBOW010000268.1:0-3703 GCA_039821045.1 Pseudomonadota bacterium | reverse complement strand
CGAAGCTCTTCTCCGCCATGCTTCAAGCGTTTCCGGGCGAGAGCGATATCCTCACCATTGTTGATGGTACAAGCCCCATCGCGAGCGTCCTCTCGTTCTATCACGATGGCGCAGTTTTGCCCTTTTGGGGTGGCGGGACTTACGCTGCACGCGGCGCCCGGGCGAACGAGCTGATGTACTACAAGCTGATGCTGCACGCTCGCAAACGAGGCATGGCCCGCTTTGATTTTGGCCGTTCGAAAGCAGCGAGCGGTCCGTATAAATTCAAGAAGAACTGGGGCTTTGAGCCGGCGCCATTGACTTATTCACTGTGGACCGCGCCCGGTGCGAAGCCGCGTGACATTGATCCCACAAGCGCGTCCTACAGCCGCAAGATTGAGCTCTGGAAGAAGCTCCCGGTGCCGGTCGCTAACGCCTTTGGCCCTTGGATTGCGCGAGGCCTTGCGTAAGGGCGGAGAAGGTTGTGAGCGAAATCCTCTTTCTTGCGCACCGAGTTCCGTTTCCGCCCAATCGCGGGGACAAGATCCGCAGCGCGCATTTGCTCAAAGCTCTGCTTGGACTGGGCCCGGTCCATGTCGGCTGCTTTACTGAGACGGCGCAGGACGTCGCGGCTCTCGATGAGCTTCGTGCCTGTGCTGCAAGCTTTTGCGCGCCTGCGCGCCGCAAGCCGCTCGCGATAGCGGGGCTGGAAGCTTTGGCGCTGGACAAACCCGTTAGTTTGACCGCATTTTACAACCGTAAGCTTGCTGCGTGGGTGCATCAAACTTGCGCGCAGCGCCCGATCAGCACCATCTTCGTCTTTTCGGGGCAGATGGGCCAATATGTGCCCGAGGACTTTTCGGGCCGGGTTGTTGTCGATCTGTGCGATGTCGATAGCGCCAAGTTTGAAGGCTATGCCCAGGCTGGCGAGCGGGTCTGGCTCAACCGTCGTGAGGGGCGGCTGCTTGCGGCTGAAGAAGAGCGTCTTGCCAAGCGCGCTGATGCGACGCTGCTGATCAGCGAAGCGGAAGCCTCGATCTTTAAACAAAGGCTCTCAAACCCTTCACAACAGCGCATCGAGGTCATCGGAAACGGGATCGATGCAAGCTTGTTCGATCCCGCAAAGGTCTCGCCTCATCCGGACCTAGAACCGAGCGAGGGGCCGCACTTCGTCTTCACGGGGCAGATGGATTACCGGCCCAATGAACAAGCCGCGCTCTGGGCGATTGATGAACTTCTGCCTCACTTGCGCCAGCGATGGTGCGGCGCGCAGCTCCACATAATCGGACGTTCGCCAACGGCTAAGCTCCTTGATCGAAGGGGAACCGATGGCGTGACCGTATGGGGCGAGGTGCCCGATGTGAAGCCATACCTTGCTGGCGCACACTGCGTGATCGCGCCGCTCTTGATCGCGCGCGGGGTGCAGAACAAGGTCCTTGAAGCGATGGCGATGGCGCGGCCTGTCCTTCTGACGCCCAAAGCTGCCACGGGCATTGACGCGCGCGATGGCGAGCATTGGCTTGTTTGTGAAGCGGACCCGGCAGCAATGATCGCCAAAGTCGAGCCGATCGTGCAAAGCTCAGCGAAGCGCGAGACCATGGGCAAGGCGGCGCGCGACTATGTGATGACGCATCATGCTTGGGACGCAAAGCTGGCAAAGCTTGCAGAGCTGATCGCGCCAGATAAGGGCAAAGCGACCCTCGAGGCGCGTCATGCCGCCTGACACATCGGCCCCTCAGCAAATGGGTTCTTGGCGCACTCGCAGCCCGATTGAGGCGCTGCCCGGGCAATGGCGAACCCCGCTTGCCTATCTCGCTTTGGTGGCTGCGCTTCTTACACTCGTGACTGCGCACGAATGGGGCGAGATGCTGCATCAATGGTGGGATATTGACACTTACAACCACATTCTCCTCGTCCCGCTCATCATCATCTGGCTCGTTTGGTTGAGAGCCGGCGATCTTGCAGTGCTTAGCCCTAAGCCTTTTGCGCCAGCGATTGCGCTGGTTGCCGCTGGTTTAGCGCTCTGGCTTGCGGGGCGTGTCACAGGCATCAACCTCATCGCGCACGCGGGAGCTGTTGGCGCCTTGCAGGGCGCTGTTGTTGCGATCCTTGGTGTGCGCATTTCGCTGGTTCTCGCCTTGCCGCTGGCGTTTGGTGTGTTTCTCGTGCCGTTCGGCGATGAGATCATTCCGATCCTGCAATCGATCACCGCCAAGATCGCGATCACGCTGACCATCTGGAGCGGCATACCGGCTGTGATTGATGGGATCTTCATCGACACACCTGTTGGCCTATTCATCGTTGCCGAGGCGTGTTCAGGGGTGAAGTTCCTGATCGCGATGGTGACGCTGGCAACGCTCGTGTGCTTCACGCGCTTTTCCAGCTGGTCACGCAGAGCGCTTTTCATGGCGGCTGCCATTTTGGTCCCGATTCTCGCTAACGGAGTGCGTGCATGGGGCACGATCTACATCGCTCAATCGGCAGGCGTGGAGTTTGCAGCGGGCTTTGATCACATCTTCTATGGCTGGATCTTCTTCGCGGTTGTCGTAGTCATCGTGCTTGGCTGCGCGTGGCGCTTCTTTGAGATGGATCCGGACGATTACGGGCCAAGCGTCCACGCGGTCGACGATCTGCCGATTGTTGCCAGACTTGAGCGAGGTGCTGAGACGTATGGGGTGGTGTTGGCCAGCGTTGCAGCGCTCGCGATCACTGCAGCGGTGAGCGCGGTTCTTTTCGCGCCTCAAGCGCTGATCTGAGAGCGGGGGCGAGGGCTTAG
Organism: Pseudomonadota bacterium; assembly: GCA_039821045.1. Lineage (GTDB taxonomy): Bacteria > Pseudomonadota > Alphaproteobacteria > Sphingomonadales > Sphingomonadaceae > Erythrobacter. Next base: position 948 of record JBCBOW010000268.1, on the reverse strand, counting down.
AATGTGCGGGATCGCGGGCATTTTCCATGCGCATAGCGCGCAGCCTATCAACCCGCGGCGTGTCGAGCGCATGTGTGAGGCTCTGGTCCATCGCGGGCCTGATGGGTCTGGGGTGTGGACCAAGGCCGGTGAGGGGCATGCGGTAGCGCTCGGCCATCGCCGCTTGTCGATAATCGATCTGGAAGGGTCCCCGCAGCCGATGCACGCGGCCAACCAGCGGGCGACAATCGTCTTCAATGGAGAGATCTACAACTACCGCGCCTTGCGCAGCGAACTCGAAGCGGAAGGCGCGCGTTTCCTGACCCAGGGTGACACCGAAGTCATTCTTGCCGCCTGGCAGCGTTGGGGTGTCGACTGCCTCCCAAAGCTCGACGGGATGTTCGCTTTTGCGCTCTATGACCATGAGCAGCGCACGCTGTTCATGGCGCGAGACCGGTTTGGTGTGAAGCCGCTCTTCTACGCTGCGCTCCCTGATGGAAGCCTGGCCTTTGCCTCCGAGCTCAAAGGCCTGCTGGCTCTGGATAGTCTTAAGCGCCGCCTCGATCCCCAAGCGCTCGACGCTTACCTCGCCTGGGGCTACGTGCCCGACACGCATTGCATCCTTTCCGGCGTTGCCAAGCTGCCCGCTGGCCATTTCATGCTGTGCGAAGCGGGAAGGGCAGTTCCCAGCCCCAAGCCGTGGTGGGACATCAGCTTTGCCGAGCGCACCAGTCACAACGAGGCTGATTTGCGCGCAGAGCTTGTCGAGCGACTGCAATGTGCGGTTCGCTCTCGCATGGTGGCTGACGTGCCGCTGGGCGCCTTCCTCTCGGGCGGAGTGGATTCTTCCAGTGTCGTGGCCTTGATGAGCGAGGCGAGCGATCGACCGGTCAAGACATGCTCGATCGGCTTTGACGTCGCGGCTCTCGATGAGACCAGTTACGCAGAGCAAGTCGCCCAGCAATTTGA
>JBCBOW010000267.1:0-3723 GCA_039821045.1 Pseudomonadota bacterium | reverse complement strand
CCCAACTGCGGACCCATTCCGCGACAATCCATGCTCCTGCAAACACGGTCGCAAAGGGCATAAGCGTTGCGCGCCTTGAAAGCCCGTGCGCTGTGAGCGCTGCGAGTGCGGGGTAAACGGCAAGATAGACGCAGAGCAACGGCACCGCGATCCAGCCAAGAAACTCAGGCATCTTCGCCTGATGGGTAAACGCGGTCGCAATCCAGTTGTTCGCGAGGGTCAGATGAGCCCATCCGAAAAGGTAGCCACGGGCGAGAGCCGACTTCCAATCTGGAGCTTTGTGCAAGAGCGCTACAAAAGCGCCAATCGCCGGTATCGCGATCCACCAAGCATGAGCTGGAGGATAGCCGAGCGCCGCGATCAGACCGAGCGCAAAGCTTGCCCAAAGCGGCCTATCACTAAGGGCATGCCAAGCGCGCTGCGCTAAACCCATAAGCCAAGAGACCATCGCGGCGCTGGTTTGATCAAAGACAGTTAGCGCGGTCGCTGTAACGCTTAGCCAACCGCTTCCAGCGTATCGTCACCGGCGTCGTCAGGGGAATCGGACGCGCCGATTGCCGGGGGAAGCACCGAGGAATCAATCCCGACATCGTCGGCATCATCACTTGCGTCCTGAGCTTTGCGGGGCTTGCGCGGTTTGCGCGGCGTGTCTGACTTCGTCCTGCGGGCGCGGCGCTTGGGTGCTTCATCTTCGGAAGCTTCGTTACCCTCCGCAAGCTCGGCATCGATCGCTTCGCCCTCAACACCGGTTTCCCCCTCGATCTCCAGCGCATCGCCATCTTCCCGGCGCTGGCGCCCACGGCGCGAGTTTGTCCGCCGCGTATCGCGACGGCCTTCGCCCTCATCCGTGTCATCGTTGCGGGTTTCGGAGTCGTCGCCCCCTTCGCCGCGCTCATCATTGGCGCGCTCACCGCGTGCCTCATTCCGTTTGGCGCGGGCTTCGTCCTGCCGCGCCTTGTTATCAGCGATCACGCGGAAGTAGTGGTCGGCAAACTGCAAATAGTATTCGGCCTGCACGCGATCGCCATTGTGCTGCGCGTCCTGAGCAAGCTTCTTATACTTATCGAGCAATTGGGGGGCGTTGCCCCGCGCGCGGCTATCGATCCGGTTAAGCTGATTACCGCCACCGCTTTGATTGCGGTTTCCGCGGCCACGTCTGCGATTGTTTCGGTTGTTGTTCAAAGGAGAGTCTTCCTCATCCGTAGCCCTAGATTACCAAGCCTATCGCATCGTGATGTATCATGCGTTCGCGCGTGGATCCCCATGGGCCCTATTTCAACGCACCAGTCCTCCGGTGCGCGGCACACTCCACCCGGCAGCGACCAGGGCCGTGACCCTATGGCCAAAACGAGCAAAAATTCGGAGCTTGACCTCATTCAAGGCGCCGTGCGCTTTCGAAAGGTCTGATTCGACAGCTAGCGAGCCCGAACCGATTTGCCAAGCCCTGCAATAGAAAACCTCACGAAAGGATCAATGCACGTGGCCGATTTGCCAGGTCATGGCGCAAAGACACAGCAAACCCGGCATTTTCAGCAAGTTCCGTGACAGCTTCTGACTGTGAAGCACCAATTTCGAGGACCGCTGTCGCCCCATGACACATAAGGTTGCGCAAGTCCGGGATCAGGATGCGATAGTCGTCAAGCCCCTCTGCACCAGCGAAAAGGGCGCTGGCCGGTTCGAAATCGCTCACGTCTCGATCAAGATCGGCTCCCTGTTCGACGTAGGGAGGGTTGGCCAGAATGCAATCAAACTCCCCCAAGCCCCTATCCCACTCAGGTTGGCGCCAATCCCGCAAGTGCAAATCCCAATCGCCCTGCACATCCAAAGCGACGGCGTTTTCGCCCGCCACATCGATTGCGATCGGCGATGTATCAATCCCAACTCCGCTGCATCCGGGACGCTCTGCCATCATCGTCAGCAACAAGGCGCCCGAGCCCACACCAAGATCAAGCACGCGCTTGGGCGAAGGGCATGCACTCAGAGCGGCTTCCACGACGGTTTCGCTGTCACTCCGCGGAATGAGGACGCCGGGCTTTACCGCGAAATCGCGCCCGTAGAATTCCTGGACGCCGGTGATGTAAGCAATCGGTTCGCAGGCCGCGCGTCGATCAACAAGCGCCGCGAAGGTTTCTGGCGCGGTCTCGTCCATATGACGCAACAAAAGCTGCGACCGGGTCGCGCCCAATGCGAGCGCCATGAGCAATTCGGCATCGAGCCGCGCTGTACCGCTCGTTGTGCTCAACCGCGCGGCCGCAGCTCGGATGGCCTCAGCGACTGTCACTTGGCAATCTCAATCCGCCAGCGCAGCCAGTCGCTTGGCTTCATCTTCGCCAGTCAAAGCATCGACAAGCTCGCCAAGCCCGGGCCCCGCGAGCACTTCTTCGAGTTTGTGGAGCGTGAGCCCGATGCGATGGTCGGTGACGCGGCCTTGCGGGAAATTGTAGGTGCGGATGCGCTCCGAGCGGTCGCCAGAGCCAACCATGGCCTTGCGTGCCTCCGCTTCTGCACCTTGAGCCTCATCGCGCATTTTCTCAAAGAGCCGCGCGCGCAAAACCTGCATGGCTTTGGCGCGGTTCTTGATTTGGGAACGCTCATCCTGCTGCATCACCACCAGGCCGGTGGGCAAATGCGTGATCCGAACGGCGGAATCGGTCGTGTTCACGTGCTGCCCGCCAGCCCCGCTCGCTCGATAAGTGTCGATTTTGAGATCACTGGGATCGATCTGGACATCGACCTCATCCGGCTCGGGCAAGACGGCGACCGTTGCAGCGGACGTGTGGATGCGGCCCCCGCTTTCGGTCACGGGCACGCGTTGGACACGGTGGACGCCGCTTTCAAACTTGAGCTTCGCAAACACGCCCTGCCCGGTGACGTTGGCGACGATTTCCTTGAATCCGCCGACTTCAGACGCATTCATGCTGACCGGCTCGACCCTCCAGCCGCACTCCTGAGCAAAGCGCTCATACATTCGGAAGAGGTCGCCGGCGAACAGCGCCGCCTCATCGCCACCCGTTCCAGCACGAATTTCGAGCATGGCAGGCTTGCTGTCAGCTGCATCGCGCGGCAGCAGAGCAATGGCAAGCGCGCGTTCTTTTTCGGGCAAAACCTCGCGCAGCGCTGCGAGTTCTTCCTCTGCCATCCCCTTCATCTCAGGGTCGGCGAGCATGTCCTCCAAGCCAGAGATTTCCTCGCGCACTGCTTTGACCTCAGCGGCGATTTTGGCGACCGGCTCCAGCTCCGCATAATCGCGCGAGGCACGCACGAATTCATCCCCCTCCAACGTGCCCGAAGCCATCCGCGCTTCTAGCTCGGCAAAGCGGTTGGCAATCTGGTCAAGGCGTTCGGGGGGGATTTGCATGATGCTTTTCTCTTACTCGTCATGCTGAACTTGTTTCAGCATCCATTCTGCAATTTCGGGCTGCAGTGCGAGCGGCGCGATGGACCCTGAAACAAGTTCAGGGTGACAAGAGGGGCTAGGAATGCCCGCCGAACTGATCCATCATCTTCTGCAATCGCTGCTTCCATTCATCGGAACCACGAATTCGGGCAGCAAGCGAGCCTTCATCGTCACAACCCAAGGCTACGATGGTCTCGGTGCCACTCTTGACGGCCTTGTCGTATCGCTTTCCTACGCCATGGGACTGATCGGCATTGTCCGCAAGTCCGGGCACTCTGCGGAGCTTGCCGCAACTGGTTCGCCGAGAAAGCGATACGACAAGGCCG
>JBCBOW010000266.1:0-3725 GCA_039821045.1 Pseudomonadota bacterium | reverse complement strand
GGCGCCAAGCGCGGCACGATCCGCATAGCGCCCGGCGTCTATCGTCAATGTGCGGTGCAAGAGCGCGGCGTGATCACTTACATCGCGCAAAAGGCCGGGACGGCGATCTTCGAAGGGCGCTCTTGCGAAGGCAAGGCCTCGCTCGTCTTGCGCGGCATTGGCGCCGAAGTACGCGGGCTCACCTTCCGCAACTTGCGCGTGCGCGATGGCAATGGCGCTGGCATCCGGATCGAGAAGGGCCAGCTCAACGTTGCCTATTCGCGCTTTCTTGACAGCCAACAAGGCATCCTCTCAGCTAACGATCCGAGCTCACGCATTTACATCATCCGCTCAACTTTCAGCGGTCTTGGTACGTGCGAGCATTCAGCCGGTTGCGCGCATTCAATCTACATCGGCAATTTTGGTGAGCTGACCGTGCGCGAGAGCCGGTTCGAGCGCGGCATGGGAGGGCATTATGTCAAAGCGCGCACCGGACGCGTCGTGATCGAGAACAATTCGTTTGACGATTCCGCTGGCCAAGCGACCAATTACATGATCGATCTGCCCGCCGGCAGCACCGGGCGCATTGCCAACAACTGGTTTGTGCAAGGCGCCAACAAAGAGAACTATTCCGCCTTCATCGCATTGGGCGCGGAGCAGGGCCTGCACAATTCCGACGGGCTGGAGATCACCAAGAACGAGGCGCGCTTTGTGCCAGGCCTCAAGCGCGCGAGCGTGTTTCTCGCTGATTGGGAAGGCGCGCGCGTCGCGATGTCGAGCAACCGCTTGGCAGAGGGCCTCAAGCGCTACGAGCGCCGCTGAGCGCTGCAACTGCAGCGGTCTTGCTCAGCTTTTCTGAGTGTCGCTATTCTCTTCAAAGACGATCGTAATTTCGAGCCCGAGCTCTTCGGCCACTTCATATGCGCGCGCTGCGATCGCGCCGCGATCGGGCTCGATCATCTGCTCCAAAACGATGTTGAGATTGTTGATCGCGTCTTGGTTGCCCAAAGCGCCGGCGACCATGAACCATGACGCGGCCTCCTGCGGATCTGCCTCCACCCCTTCGCCAAGAACGATCATCAGCGCCACACCGCGAATCCCCGCAGCGTTGCCGGCTTTCGCAGCCTTCATGTAGCTGCCCAGCGCAGCGGTAAAGTCGCGCTCCGTTCCGCGACCTGTCGCCTGCATCACAGCAAGGCTGACCAACGCGTCCAGATAGCCGTTCTGAGCGCCGATCGTGAACAGCGCGACCGCTTCGCTGAGCTCGCCAAGGGTGCGACCTTCATCGATCATAACCCCAAGGCGCCAGCGGCTGTGCTCATTCCCGCCCTGCGCGGCGATGCGATAATGATGGGCCGCTGCCTTGTAATCCAACTCAACGCCGCGCCCATTCTCATAGGCCCAGCCGAGCCTGTCATGCGCTTCGGGATCACCCTTCTTGGCCTCGTTGAGAGCCTCCTTGAAGGCGTCCTCAAACGCTTCTTCGTCCTGTGAGAGGTCAATCAACTGGGGCGGGCTAAACCCCAGTAGGAAGGGCGCGATCACGGGCAAGAGCAGTCTCATGGCCAGGGCCCTGTCGCGAATATGTGCATCGCTCGCTGCATAATTCTAACCAGCGCCTCCCGGTTCAAACGCGCGCACATAACGCTGTTCGCAAGCCGGGATGGGGCCGCCAAAGCTCTTGACCTGAAAGGCCCATCCAAGCTCGCCCGCCAGCCACATCGCAGTGTTTTGCGCAAAGCCGAAGCCTCGGTAGATCTCCGGGTTGCCCAGCACGGTAAGCCCTCTCGCCACGCGCTTGCGCATCGCGGCCTCGCCCGCTTCGATCAAGGCGCGCCCGATCCCCTGCCCCTGATGCGCAGGCTCCACCGCAACCGGCCCCAACACATACCAATCGGTCTCACCGTTCATCAGGATTGCAGGCGAATAGGCAACCTGTCCCACCAATTGCCCATCCAGCACAGCGACCAGCGACAAGACGAGATCGCCATCTTCACGCAAGCGATCAATCACATGCTGCTCATCGCCATCGGAATAGGGATGCCCTTCAAACGCGCGCGCGACGAGAGCGTGGATCGCTGACGCTTCGCCCGGCTGCTCAGGGCGCTGGACAAGGTCGAGGGCGGTGTTCACCTGAGCAGATGCCCGGACCGGTCGCGCTTGGTCGCCAGATAACGGGCGTTGTAAGGATTGTCGGGCAATTGGTGGTGCACGCGCTCGCTCACCGTGATCCCGGCGGCTTCGAGGCTGGTGACTTTGGCGGGGTTGTTCGTCAGCAAGCGGATCGTGGTCGCGCCGATCAGCCCCAGCATGCGCGCTGCCACAGGAAAGTCGCGCGCTTCATCAGGCAGGCCCAGGCGATTGTTTGCATCGACCGTGTCGAAGCCCTGATCCTGCAAGCGATAAGCGCGCAGCTTGTTGATGAGGCCGATGCCGCGTCCTTCCTGGCGCATGTAAAGCAGTGCGCCCCAGCCACCTTCTTCCTTTGCGTGCTTGGTCATTGCATCGAGCGCTGCGTCCAATTGCGGTCCGCAATCGCATTTGAGGCTGCCGAGTACATCGCCCGTCAGGCATTCCGAATGCAGCCTCACCAGCGGTGCGCGATCGCCGCTTTGCTCGCCGATGATCAGCGCGACATGTTCGCGCGTATCGGCTGTGGAGCGAAAGGCGATGATCTCCGCATCTTCGTTCGAACGCACCGGCAAGCGCGCGCGGGTGATGATGCGCAAGGCGCCGGTGTTGGCATATGCGGCAAGGTCTGTGGCGATGAGCGCATGCGCCTCGCCAGCGTCTTTCGGGTTGACCAGAAAGGCCGGAAGAATGCCCGCAATGCGCGCAAATTCCATAGCGGCGCGCGCGGTGTCTTCCCATGGCAGAGCCTCGGCGCGGAAGGGGCCTTTGAAGGGGTTGCCCAAGTCCAGCGCGGGATCAGCGATCGGCAGCGCGGCCGTCAGGTCAAAGGCTTCAGCGCCGCGGATCAGGACCGGCGCATGCGCGAGGGCGCCGCTCTTGGCCGCCTCACGCTGATTGGCGAGCTTCAACGTCGCGGCGCGCGCGTTGGAAATGAGCATCATCGCAGCGGTTGCCTCGCGAGCGACCGCTGTCTCGACCGGAAGCAGCGTTATCGACTCTTCGGCGCTCTCGCCAAAGCGCAGCGGCCAGCCATGGCGCAGGGCGTCAACCGCTTGCGCTGCACGGCGCTGAGCTGTGGGGCTGAGGGAAGGTGGCGACGCGCTCAGAGATCGAACTCCGTCAGCAGCGGGATATGATCGGAAGGCTTCTCCCAATCGCGCGCCTCTTCGAGCGTCCGGTGCGCCTTGGCTTGCGCGGCGAGCGAAGCGCTCGCCCACATATGGTCCAAGCGCCGCCCGCGATCGTTCTTGCGCCAATCGGGCGAGCGATACGACCACCACGAATAGTAACGCTCAGGCTCGGTGACAAACTCGCGCCCGATATCAACCCAATCATGCGCGGCTTTGAAGCGAGCAAGCGTCTCCACCTCAATCGGCGTGTGGCTGACGACTTTGAGCAGCTGCTTGTGGTTCCACACATCGCTCTCAAGCGGCGCAATGTTGAAATCGCCCACAATCAGCGTCGGGCGATCAACGCGATCAGCCCAGCGCGTCATCCGCTCTAGAAAGTCCAGTTTCTGCCCGAACTTTGCGTTTTGTTCGCGATCAGGGACATCGCCGCCGGCGGGAACATAGACGTTCTCGACGACCACATCGCTGCCTTCAACCTCGACG
>JBCBOW010000265.1:0-3733 GCA_039821045.1 Pseudomonadota bacterium | reverse complement strand
CGATGAGACGAGCCTCTATGCTCGCATCGCGGACGCCTTCCGGGGCCCGACCATTCAGGGCCGCGATGTCGCCTTCTTCAATCCGCCTTCGGTTGCGCAGTCGGAAAACATCATGTCTTACGAGGCCGGCTTCAAGACCGAGCTGGCGGATCGCACCATCCGTATAAACGGCGCTGTGTTTTACTATCGCGTTGAAGATCCGCAGTTCACCGCTGTCGGCGGCGCGGGCAATCTGGTTCAGCTGATCAACGCGGAAGAGGGCGAGGCATTCGGGTTCGAACTCGACACCGCTTTCCAGATCACGCCGGAATTCCAGGTCACGCTAGGCATCGCCTATAACGATACGCAGATCAACGATCCGGGCCTTGAAGTGGGCGTCTGCGCGCAATGCACTGTCACGGATCCGACCCGCACAATCGATGGCGCCTTTGGCCCTGTCACCTTTGCGTCGGTCGATGGAAACCCGTTCCCCAATGCGCCGGAATTCAGCGGTGATTTCACCGCCAGCTACACGCTGCCGGTTGGTGAAAGCGGCGAATTCTTCATGTTCACCGACTGGGTGTTCCTGGGTGAGACCAACTTCCTGCTCTACGAAAGCCTTGAAAACAACGCCGACAGCCGCATCGAAGGCGGTCTGCGGATCGGCTATCGCGGCAATAACGGCCAGTATGAAGTGGCGGTCTTCGCACGCAACATCACCGATGAAGAAAACGTGCTGGGCGTCGTTGACTTCAACAACAACACCGCATTTGTGAACGAGCCGCGCGTGATCGGTGTATCGGTCGGGTTTAACTACTAAGCCAAGACGCGCCGCTCTTCGCGGTAGGAAATGGGGGGCTGACGGGAGGAGACCTGTCAGCCCCTTATTTGCATCTTCGCGAGACTGCCTAACCGCTCAATTGGCAGCGATTGTCGCTGCTTGCAGGCGCGGCTTGACCACGAGCTCCACGGCCTGTTGCGGATCAAGATAGGTGATCGCGGTTGCCTGCAAATCCTCAGGCGTCACAGCCAGGATCAAGTCCTTGGCTGCGAACCAGCGATCCAGTCGATCCGGCTGACTTTGCGCGCGCGCTGCCAGCTGCATCCAGCCGCCCAGCGATTTGAGCGCGTTATCATAGCTCTCGAGCAGCGGCTTTCGCGCACGATCCAGCGTGTCTGCGGGCAAGGGCGCCGCGCGCAGATCCTCAATCAGCGTCATCAATGCAGAGCGTGTTGCGGGGACCTCAGCCACATCGACGGAGGCTGTGAGCATCAGCGTTCCATAATCGCGATAAACGCGGCTCGTGCTGCTGCTGGCGAAAGGCGAATAGGCCTGGCCCAATTCCTCGCGCAAACGGTCCGTCAGCTCCAGCCGGATGACGCGCGCGAGCAGGCCCAGCTTCAAAACCTCGGGTTGGTCGCGATAATCGCGCGTTGGCCAAACAAGCCGCAAGGTGGCCTGATCAGCTTCGCCATCATGCAAGATCTCGCGCTGGCCGCGCTGGGCTGTGAAGGGACGGTCACGCGCGTCTTCACGCGGGCGGAATTCGGTTTCGCGCGGGGGCAAAGCGCCCAGCGTTGCCGCGACAGCCGCAATCGCTGCCTCCTCATCCAGATCGCCCACCAGCGCCAGCTCAATGGCGCCTTGTTCCAGCCGTTCACTGATCGAGGCGCGCAAAGCATCATAGTCGAGCGCGAAATAGGCTTCCTTGGACTGCAAAGAGAACCGCGGATCGCCATCAGAGAGGATGCCGCCAATTGCGGTGCCATAGGCTTGATTGGGCGTCGCTGTCAGCGTCTCAAAGAAATTGTCGATCCCCTTGCGAAAGCGCACGACCCCTTCGGCGCGGTAGCCCGGATCGATCACCAGAGCGGTGATAAGCTGCAGTTGCAGCTCGAGGTCATCCGGTGTTGTGCGCCCGGTTGCCGCAAAAACATCGCCGGAGGGGCCGAAATTCAGGCTGGCAGAGCGCCCTGCGAGAATGGTTGAAAGATCATCCTGACTGTGCTCGCCAAGGCCCCCTGAGGTCAGCGAGCCGGCGAGATAGGTGCGCAGCGGATCCTGGATCGTGTTCATCAGTTCGCCGCCATCGAGCGACAGCCGCACGCTGATGCGGTCTTTGCTGATATCGGTTTGCTTGAGGGTCAGGCGAACCCCGTTGGCAAAGGTGATAAAGCGAAGGCCCAGGCGGTCTTCGCGCGTGTCAGAAATCACGTCGCCCGGCGATCCAAAATCGGTGTAGGCAAAGGAGACGGCGTCTTTCTCTTGCGGCGGTGCAATGGCGAGCGCCATCGCCTCTGAGAACGCTGCACGCAGCGCCCCTTTGCCGCCTTCGGGCGCGGTGCGGCCGGTGAAGCGGATCAAGGGTTCATCAATCGTGCCCGCATATTCGAGCATCGCCTGATAGACCGCTTGCGGTGTGATTGTGGCCTCGAGCGCTGTGAAGCGCTCCAACGCGCTCTCAGGCGTGGTTGCCACCGTGTCATCCGCAACAATGCTGAGCGCGCTGCCAGCAAAGACAGCGTTGCTGCGCGTATCAGCGCCTTTGACGGCGTTTTCAATCGCGGTCCGTCGGCGCTTCAATTGCTCTTCCACTTCGGCTTGCGTGAAGCCATAGGTGAGCGCTTGATTGACCTCTCGCACCGCTGCGAGCGTCCCGCGCCGCCATTCGCCATCGACGCTGCGGACCGATATTCCCGTGCTGCGCGCGTCTTCAAAGATATCGCCGGTATCAAAGCGGGCGCTGCGGAAGGGCGCTTCTTCGCTGCGAGCGAGGCGGGCGAGGCGCCGGTTGACGATGTCGAACCCGATGGTGCGCAGCAGGCTCTTGGCGCGCGTCGCTTTGGTGTCGGGCTCGTCAATATAAGGATTAAGCCGCTCGATCCGCACCGCTTCGGAAAGCGCATCGTCCAGATAGATGTCTGTCTGGGCCTTGAGCTCGGTATCCAGCGGGCCTGTCATCGGCTTTTCAGGAGCGGGCGGCCCGCTCCAATCGCTAAAGCGCTCCTTGATCTTGGCTTCCATCAGTTCGACTGGGAAATCCCCGACAATCACAAGCGCTGTGTTCGTGGGCGTGTAGGTGCGCTCATACAGAGCCCGGATATCTTCTGCCGTCGCGTTTTCGATCACAGGCAGGATGCCGATTGGCAAACGCTGGCGGAACCGCGCCTGGGGCGCATAAAACTCGATCTGGTCTTCAAACGCGCGTTGCTGGAAGCCGCGCCTGTCGCGCCGTTCGGCTAGGATCACGCCGCGTTCGCGATCAACCGCTTCCTGCGAGATCGTGAGCTCGCTTGCCGTCTCGCGCATCAGCATCAGCGCGGTATCGAGCAAGTCTTCATCATTGCGCGGCAGATTGAGCATGTAAGTGATTGCTTCAAGCCCGGTCGAGGCGTTTGTGTCGCCGCCAAAGGCTAGGCCTTCACGCTCGAGCAGCTTGATCATTTCGCCTTCGGGAATGCCCTTCGAACCGTTGAAAGCCATGTGCTCAAGATAATGCGCCAAGCCTTGTTCGCTGTCGGTTTCCTCAAGCGAGCCGCTGTCGATCCGCATGCGCACGAGTGCGGTGCCCTCGGGGGTTTTGTTTTCGCGCAGAATGTAGCGCATGCCGTTGGGCAAGACGCCAAAGACATATCCCGGATCGACCGGGAGATCGCTCATCTGGTGCGGCCAGATGGGGTCTTCTTCGCCAACCGCCTCAAGTGGCTCGGTGAGCTGCGAAGCAGGCTCCTCAGCGACAAGCGCTCCGGCTAG
>JBCBOW010000264.1:0-3741 GCA_039821045.1 Pseudomonadota bacterium | reverse complement strand
CTTGCCGTTTTCGGCGTCCATCGAGCCCATGCCGCCTTCCATCTTGCCAGCGAACGTGCCGTCACCATTATCGACGACGGTGAACTTGCCGCTCTGATCGCCCATCGGGCTCTTGACGGTGGTTTCGTAGGTACCTGCAACTGACATATTGTTCTCCCTTGGAGTGTGATTGATGAAGGGCGACGATCCCGACGTCCTTAGATTTGCGTCCTTACACGTGTGTCAGTTCGCTTCAACTACATATCGCCGCTGTGCTGCGGCCTCCGCATCTTCCGGCCAAAAGCGAACGGGCTTCAATTTGTGTTCGACATAAAGCTGCATCTGATCGGTGTGGTGCGGGCTATCGGGGCGCGTGATCGCCTGGCCAAAGGGCTGGACCGAGCGCGAGGAAACGCGCGCGCCCTCAGCGCTGCCGGGCGCTGGCCATTCGACCCATTGGATGAAGCTATCGCCATGAACGAGGCTAAGCCGACCATCCTCGTCCACCTTCCATGTGGTTGCCGCGCGCAGCGTGTCCGAGCCACCATCAAGCGGCAGATCAACGCCGCCCTGACGTAGGCGCACGAGCTGCGACATCGGTGGATCGATCCGCCCGAAATGGGTCTGCAAGTGGTCAATCGCCGCCTGCAGCGCTTCGCGAATATCGGGATAGCTGGGCTTGTTCTGATACTCTGCTGACATGAAATCGCGGATCATGAGATAGGCAAGACTGTCTGCTGGTCCCTGATTGTCGGCGGTATAATCCCAGCCGAGCAGCAGATCGCGCGCTTCGTCGAGCTTGCCGCCCGCCTCCATGCCTTCGAGCGCCTCCATCATGGCATCGACATAGCTCGCGCGCTCATAGGCGGTGTCATACTTGATCGCCTCTAACGTCGCGCGGTCCAGCACCTGCGCTTCAGTCAGCAGCTTGTAGGCGCGCAAGGATCGATTGGTCTGTTTGCGCTCGACACCGAGCACGGGAGAGAAGGCGTCAGGATCCAGATCGCTGCCTTCGCCCGCCGCGGTGAAGGGTTCGTTGTTGGAATTGTAGACCCAGCCTGAGGCCGGATTGATGAGCTTGGGGATCACATCATAGCTGACCGTGCCATCCCAGATCAGATCGGAGCGTGACCCATCGAGGACCCCGCGCCAATTGGCTTCAATGTCCTCGGGCCGATTGGGGATCGCTGCGTTGTAGACATAAGCGATGTTGCCCGCCTCATCGGCATAGATGAAGTTGGTTGAAGGGATGGCGAGCCGCGATATCTGCGCTTCCCATTCCTCCAGATTGGTCGCTTTGTTGAGCCGGTAATAGGCATCAAGCTGATCGACCTTGCCCATGCCGCCATAGCGGATCGCGAAAAAGCCTTTGTCGTTTTCGATGACGGGCCCGTGGATGCTGCGATGGACCGTCTGGAAGACCGGCAGGATCACAGGGCCCAAGCGCACCGGCAGGATCACGGTTTTGCTCTCCAGATCGCGCCATTCGCCATCGAACCGGTATCGCTTGCCCGCCTCATCCATCTCCAGCTTGTAGACATCGACCATGTCCGGGCGGTTGACCGTGTTGGTCCAGCCAAGATGCTCATTGTGGCCCAGAAAAGGGAACGGCGATCCGGGGAAGTTTGCGCCGGTGAAATGCCAGCCTTCGCCGCTCTCAACCGTAAGCTCGTACCAAGCGACCCCGCCGCGCAAGGGTTGGTGCGAATTGGAGATCAGCGTTGTGGGGCCGCCGGTTTTCTCAGGGCGCACAGCAAAGGCATTCGAGCCCAGCAGCCCCGCATCATCGCCCCAGGGCAGCGGATGGATGCCGCGATGGGCTTTGGCTTGGGCTTTGGTTGGGGCTTGGCTCTCGCTCTCCTTCAGCGTGCTCATATCGATGGGCTGGGCGAGCGGATCTGGGCGGGGGAAGCCGGGAATGTCCGGCCCAAATTCGCGCCTCAGCTCTCCGCCGGACACCAGCGGCTCGATCACATTGCCAAGGCCAAAGAAAAACGGTTGGCGCAGCACAAATCCGGCCGCGATATCCTCGCCATTCATGGGAAAGAGATTGGTGAGCTTGACCTCCTCGGGATGCTCGGCGGCATAATGGTTGAGCCCGGCAGCGTAGGCTTCAAACAAGGCGCGAGTGTCTGCTGGCAGCTTGGCGAATTCGCTCGCCGCTGTGCCGCGCGCATCGAGCAGGTGGTAGACATAATCGAAGGTCGCGCCTTCTTCGCCGGCAATTGCGCCATAGCGCCCGCGGCTCATCGCGGCGACATCCTGGAGCGTGAAGAAATCATCCTCGGCTTGCGCCACAGCCACGCCAAAAGCGACATCCGCATCGGTCTCGCCGCGGATGAAGGGCACGCCATATTCATCGCGCAGGATCTCCGCGCGGTAGGGGATGTCCGAGGCAGCCGAAGCCGGGCTCGCGGCAAACGGCTCCCATGTGGCAAGAGTGATGAACACCATTACAATGAGGGCAACGAGCCCGATCCCGATGCGCTTAAGCCATGTCATGCGTCGCTCTCTCCTCAGCGGTGGCTCTATGCCTTTGGCGGGACCATTGCGGCGGGGCGCGGCCTCGTCAAGCACCTGCAAACAGCACTTGCAAAGGGTGCAAACAAGCCCACTTACTCAGGTAACACACCGGGCGATGGTGATCGCGTCGCAAGGAGCTTGTGTTGTAAAAATGCAACACTATATCGAGCGGGTAACACATCACGGAGGGGCTGCCACCCATGAATCTCGAGAAGTTCACTGACCGCGCTAAGGGCTTTTTGCAAAGCGCGCAGACTGTCGCCATCCGCATGAACCATCAGCGGATCACGCCGCTGCACCTCTTGAAGGCGCTGCTCGAAGATGAAGAGGGCATGGCTGCCGGGCTGATCCAGCGCGCAGGCGGGCAAGCCCCCTTGGCTGTAAGCGCGGTTGATGAAGGGCTGGGCAAGATCCCTGCGGTAACCGGCAGCGGCGCGCAATCAACACCGGGGCTCGATAATGATGCGGTGCGCGTGCTCGACAGCGCTGAGCAACTCGCTGAGAAGGCGGGCGATGCCTATGTGACGGTTGAGCGCTTGCTGACAGCGCTGGCGCTTGCGCCCGGCGCGGCGGGCGAGGCGATGAAAGCTGCGAGCGTCACTCCGCAAGCGCTCAACGCTGCGATCGAGGCGCTGCGCGGCGGCAAGAAGGCGGACAGCGCCAACGCTGAAAGCACTTATGATGCGATGGAGAAGTTCGCCCGCGATCTCACTCAGGCTGCGCGCGATGGTAAGCTTGATCCTGTGATCGGGCGCGATGAGGAAATCCGCCGCACCATCCAGATCTTGGCGCGCCGGACCAAGAACAACCCCGCGCTGATCGGTGAACCGGGCACGGGGAAGACCGCGATCGCTGAAGGCCTTGCGCTAAGGATCGCCAATGGTGACGTGCCCGACAGCCTGAAGGGCCGCACGCTGATGAGCCTTGATATGGGCGCGCTGATTGCGGGCGCGAAATATCGTGGTGAGTTTGAAGAGCGGCTCAAATCAGTGCTCGACGAAGTGAAGCACGCCGATGGCAACATCATCTTGTTCATTGACGAGATGCACACGCTGATCGGGGCGGGCGCGAGCGAGGGCTCGATGGATGCCTCCAATTTGCTCAAGCCCGCTCTCTCGCGCGGCGAGCTGCACTGCATCGGGGCCACCACGCTCGATGAGTATCAAAAATACGTCGAGAAAGACCCGGCGCTCCAGCGGCGTTTCCAACCGGTCTATATCGAAGAGCCGAGCGTCGAGG
>JBCBOW010000263.1:0-3749 GCA_039821045.1 Pseudomonadota bacterium | reverse complement strand
GACAAGCGGGCGCTGTTTACCGCCGCAGTCGAACTGAAATGTGATCAGATGCGCGGGCAATTTTCAATTGACCATGAGACCAAACCAGCGATTTCGGACCAACTGACCGCAATCGGTCATGCGATGAACGCCTTCCTTTCCCGCCCGGAGATGCTCCAGTTTGATCGCCGCATCGCCGCTGAGACCGAGAGCAATCCGGATATTGGGTTGGCCTTCCTGAAGGCGGGGCCGTGGCGCATGCGCAACGATTTCAGTGCGTTTCTGGCACACGCCGCTGAACACGGACAGCTCTCCATCGAAGACACTGATCTTGCGGCCGAACAGTTCGTCTCGCTTTGCAAGGGCATCGGTGATCTGGAGCGTCGCTTCGGAAAACATTTGAGCAAAGAGCGCGATGACAAGCGCGTCGCTTCTGCTGTTCGCCTCTTTCTAAAGGCCTATGGGACTATTTGAATCGCGGCGCCGCGCGACACAGTTTCGCTTTGCACAGCGTGAGATTTCGGATCACTGTGTTCGAAAATAAGCATTGCCCCCTCACTTGCGCATTATCTTGCCATTCAGTCACGCGCGCCTACATTGCTGGATGAGAAAGGAACAAACCTGAGATGAGCGAGCAGAACGATCCCCAGAACCAGCCACCCGAGGGCCAGAACCCGTGGGTGAAGCAGTTGATGATCTGGGGCGGGATTTTCCTTGCGCTTCTGGTTGTCGTGTCGCTTTTCAGCAATGCAGGCCAGACGCCCGGTACACAGATCCGCTATTCTGATTTCCGTGAGCAGGTCGCTGAAGGGCAGATTGGCGAGGTGCAACTGGGTGAGGACCTGATCACGGGCACTTATAAAAACGGTAAGGCATTCTCGACCATTCCAGTGCGCACAGACACTGAGATCACCAAGCTCTTGCAAGAGAACGAAGTCGATTTCACTGGCAAGCAGCGCGAACAGCCCAACATGCTGCTTTATATCTTGCTCAATTCGCTTCCCTTCCTGCTGATCCTGGGCATCGCCTTCTTTGCGCTCCGCCAGGTTCAGAAAGGCGGTGGTGGCGGCGCGATGGGCTTTGGCAAGTCCAAGGCCAAGCTGCTGACCGAACGGCAGGGCCGCGTTACGTTTGATGATGTCGCCGGGATCGACGAAGCTCGCGAGGAATTGCAAGAAATCGTCGAGTTCCTGAAAGACCCGCAGCGCTTCTCCAAGCTCGGCGGCCAGATCCCCAAGGGCGCGCTGCTGGTCGGCTCGCCCGGTACGGGTAAGACGCTGCTTGCACGCGCTATCGCGGGCGAGGCGGGCGTGCCGTTCTTCACCATTTCTGGTTCGGACTTCGTGGAGATGTTTGTCGGCGTTGGCGCAAGCCGAGTGCGCGACATGTTTGAACAGGCCAAGAAGAACAGCCCTTGCATCGTGTTCATCGATGAGATCGACGCGGTTGGCCGCTCGCGTGGCCACGGTCTTGGGAACTCGAACGATGAGCGCGAGCAGACCCTGAACCAGCTTCTGGTTGAGATGGATGGTTTCGAAGCGAACGAAGGCATCATCATCATTGCCGCGACCAACCGTCCTGACGTGCTCGATCCCGCGCTTCTGCGTCCGGGCCGTTTCGACCGTCAGGTTGTTGTGCCGATCCCTGATATTGACGGGCGCGAGAAAATCTTGGGCGTGCACATGAAGAAGGTGCCGTTGGCTCCGGATGTGAACCCGCGCACGATCGCCCGCGGCACGCCCGGCTTCTCGGGCGCTGATCTCGCCAATCTCGTCAACGAAGCCGCATTGCTGGCTGCGCGCCGCAACAAGCGCCTTGTTGCGATGCAGGAGTTTGAGGACGCCAAGGACAAGGTCATGATGGGCGCTGAGCGCCGCTCCATGGTCATGACCGAGGACGAAAAGAAGATGACCGCCTATCACGAAGCGGGCCACGCATTGGTCAGCCTCAATGAGCCGGCATCGGATCCGATCCACAAGGCGACGATCATTCCGCGCGGCCGCGCGCTCGGTATGGTGATGCGCCTGCCAGAACGCGACAGCTATTCCTATCACCGCGACAAAATGCACGCGAACCTCGCCGTTGCCATGGGTGGGCGCGTCGCTGAAGATATCATCTTCGGACACGACAAGGTCTCCAGCGGTGCAAGCGGCGATATCCAGTATGCAACCGATCTCGCCAAGAACATGGTGACCAAGTGGGGCATGTCGGAGAAACTCGGGCCGCTGCAATATGAACAACAGCAGGAAGGCTATCTCGGCATGGGCCAGTCCGCGCGTACGATGGCCGGGGCTGAGACGAACAAGCTGATCGACGAAGAGATCAAGCGGCTTGTTGAAGAGGGTCTAAAGCGTGCGACTGACATTCTCACAAGCCAAGAAGACAAGTTGCACCTCTTGGCCAATGCGCTGCTCGAATACGAGACGCTCTCAGGCGAGGAGATCAACGCGCTGATGGAGACCGGCTCAATCGACCGTCCCGATGCGCCCAGCGGTTCCGCCCCGGCGCGCCCGGCGCATGGTTCGGCTATCCCGAAGGCGGGTAAGCGGTTTGGGCCCAAAGGCGATGAAGGCACGGCACCACAGGGCGCCTGAGCCAACTTCGAATCGACGCAACCAAGCGGGCGACGGAGCAATCCGGCGCCCGTTTTTTATGGCTAAGTTAGAACCCTCCCAGCAGCAGCAGCGCTTGCAGAAACAGCGAACTGACGATCAGGATAAACAGCATCAGCATCAGGAACCGCCAGATCGCCGAGAAGCGCGAAAGTCCATAGCTGTGACGCAGGTGCTTGTAGAGGTGCAGCGGGGCGAGCGTGGCAAACAGTGTCATCGTCCAGCCGATCGAAAGCCCAGCGATGTTCAGCAGCGAGAGCGCGATGAAAAACAGCGACATGAAGCTGAGCGAATAGGTGATGAAGACGGTGTGGTCATACGCCATAACCCCGCGCCGCCATGCAAATAGCAGCCACACAAAGGGCAGCGAAAGCGGGATCAGCAACCAGCTGAATTTGTAGCCGTTTGCCTGCATCTTATAGAGCATGAGTCCGGGGTTCTTGTTCCACTTCTCAGCGAGCTTCTTGAGGAAATCGGGCGCGGATTTGTCTGAGATGTGGAACAGGCCCGGAGAGGTATCAAGCTTGGCAGAAAAGCTGGGCTCTCTCGGATCGCCAGATTTCTGAGCCCCGTCAGCCTCAACCTCGCTCTCTACTCCTGCAACAGCGTTTGCTAGTTCCAGCGCCGCCAGTTCGTTTTCGACCAGCCGCAATCTGTTTTCCAACAGTTCCTTTGCCTCCGCCGTGGATGCAGCAGCAATCAACTGCTCCAAAGTGGCCTTGCGGGCATTGAGCGTCGCATTCTCGACTTGCAGTTCAGCAACCGCCTCGTCATCGACCAGCTCGCCAAGATCAGTCGGCACACCGATGCCAATCATCTGAAACACAGCAAACATCGCGAACACGCTGAAAAGAAACATCGCCATCGGGCTGACGAACTTTGCCCGTTCGCCCTCAATAAACCGGCGGGTAAGCTTGCCGGGCTTGAAGGCTAGCAGGGGCAAAGTGTGAGCAAGCTTGCCATCCAGATGCAGCACGCCATGCATCAGATCGTGCCCAATTGCGGTCAGCGTCCGGTGAACATTCGCTTTTTGGCCACACTGATTGCAATAGGGGCCTGTCAGCTGCGCGCCGCAATTGGCGCATTCGCTCAACGCTAAGGCTGTCGAACCCCATAGTGAGCTCGGCATCAAGGCCAGTGGAGCGCAGAGCGAATGCG